>DASYZB010000107.1 GCA_035946615.1 Verrucomicrobiia bacterium | reverse complement strand
AGGAATTTGGGCCGGACGACAGGACCAGAGGCGGCTTTCGGGTCGGCTGGCAGCGGCCTCTCCGAATCACGCAGGGTCACCACGAGCGAGATGAGAACGGATGCCAATGCGCCAATCGCCAGGACCACGGACCCGAACACGTAGGACCCGTCAAGGGTGGTCGGGAAATAACCAACCGCCATCAGGAAGAATCCGAGGACGAGCGCAATGCCGAAAGTGACAGGGATGGACAGTAATACGCTCAGCCCGATCCAGGCCGTGGATTTTCGCCGCCAGGTCCATTCGACAAAATAGAGGGCCAGCAGGAGCGCAGCCGCCCATCCAACCAGCGCGCCGAGGCTGCTGAAGAGGCTACGCTTGTCAGGTTCATGCTTCATAATGGAGGATCGGCGATCACCCGCGCCACTCGGATGGAGTGGAGTTGGAGGAAAAAGGGCCACACCAAGTCACCAGCCAAGCCCAAATGCAACAAGTCTAATGGCTTTCGCCGCCCATCGGTTTCCAGTTCCAGTTTGGCGTGGTGCCCCCAAATCTTCTCTCGGTCTGGCGCTTTCTCTCCCGGCAGAATAACCGGGGGGAGCTTCGCCACCCATTCGGGCGTCAACGAGGGAAAGAGCGCGTCCCCGTGAAGCAACGATTCAAGGTAAGAGCTGTCGCGTGCAGGAGCCGAGACCCAAAGCCTAAACTCCTCCAGCATCCGGCCATGCGCGTCCAGAATGACCTAGTGAATCTGCTCAGCAGTCCGCTGAGGTTCACAATAAATCAGGAAGTCGCAATTACCGAGCCAGCGGACACAACCGGTGAAATCGACGATGCCGCCGCCGTCCTCCTGCTCCACACGCTGGCCTACGCACAGGCACACCTTCGCCCACTTGAGCTGTTCGATCAGCCGAAGCGTATTCTGGTATTGTGCCGATTCCGCCATTTCTATCCCGACTTCCTTTACGAGATCATCGTCTTCGTCCGCCATACAATCGCGACGGTGACAACAGCTATTCTTTCGCGCCCGCGTCCTTCAACAGGGTGAAAGCCTCGGCGTCGTTTTTGGCCTCGGCCATCATCAGTGCTGTCTGGCCCTTTTCGTTCTTGGCGCTCACGTCGCCTTTGGCCGCAAGCAGCAATTTTAGAATTTTTGTGTTTCCGTTCGCCGCAGCATACATCACTGGGGTCATTCCCAGGTAGCCCTTCAGGCTCGCGTCGGCACCCGCTGCCAATAGTATTTGAGCCGTGGCATCGCTGCCTTTCGTGGCAGCAAACATCAGCGGCGTGAATCCGGCCTCGCTCCTGGCGTTCACGTCGGCACCTTGCTCCAGCAGCCATTTGGCGAGACCTCCATCATCTTTCACCGCCGCCGAGCACAGCAACTGGGCCTGGACCCGCTTGTCAGCTTGAAGCTCCTTGCGGAACTCCATGAACGGTTTGGCCTTCTGGCGGGCCTCCTCCATTTCTGAAGTGATCGTGCCCAACGCAAAACCTTCGATGGCGGAGCGGACCGCATTGAACGCGCTGACACGAGCCTCAAGAAGCTGGTTGGTGGTGAACAACTCCTGGTCTTTGAAAGTCGATAATCGATCCGCGATGAGCTTGCGGCAGGCGTCCGAGGTTTCGCCGTTTCTCATGCTCCCGAGGGCTGTGGCGCGAAGGTCTTTGCTGAATTGATCCAGGAGGGCTGCCAACTGAGTTTCCGTAACGGCTGGCGCGCCCATTTCTTGCAGCAGCTTTAGAATATCAGGATTCGGTTGGGCTTTGGCGTAATCCGCCGCCGTGAGACCCTTTTCATCCCTCGCGTTCACATCTGCTCCTTTGGCGAGGAGCAGTTTGACAGTTTCGACACGCCCGCCCATCACGGCGGTCATCAACGGCGTGATGCCCCCGGTTTCTCCCGTAGTCGTGGTCATCGCCAGGTTCGGGTTGGCCCCCTTTGCCAGAAGGGCCTTCACCAAATCCTCGTTGCTCGACATGAGCGCCACGGTCAAGGCGGTCATCCCCTGGCTACTTTGCGCGTTTACGTTAGCCCCTTTCTCCAAAAGCCTCTCGACGAGATTCGTGTCCCCTTTCATGGTCGCGTTCATCAGCGCCGTAACGCCGTCCTTGTCGGGCTGGTTCACGTCGATGCCTGCCGCCAGAAACAGCTTCACCGCGACCTTATCCCCGTTGGCGATGGATTCAATAAAGACGGTCGGGCTGAAATCCTTGCCAAGCTTGGCCAGCTCTTTACGAGCTGACTCCTGTGGATCGCCACAGCCGACTGCCAGCGAGGCGAAGATAATGAGGATCAAGACCTGCCAGCGACACCGATCCGAATTGAGACGACCTTCACGAAGGGGATGGCCTACCAACATCGCGTGCGTTTTCATAGCTCACTCTCAGGGAGGATTTAGGACTACAGCTCGGTTCCTTTCAAGACAATTTGGAACTATAGTTCCTGTCATTTTCCGCCCTGCAACTGGCAGAGTGGCCAAGTGCGTTCCAGGGACATGGCAAACGCTTTCGGTGTCGTCCTCAGAAAGCACCGGAAAGCCAGAAAGATTTCGCAAGAGCTTTTGGCGGAGAAGGCTGATGT
Organism: Verrucomicrobiia bacterium; assembly: GCA_035946615.1. Lineage (NCBI taxonomy): Bacteria > Pseudomonadati > Verrucomicrobiota > Verrucomicrobiia > Verrucomicrobiia bacterium. The sequence continues at coordinate 8,038 of DASYZB010000107.1, read as the reverse complement.
GGCCAGCAAAATGGTCAGCCTTGTCGAGAGGTCCGAGAGGAATCCTTCGCTGAACCTGGCCGATTCCTTGGCGCAGGGTTTGGATGTGCCGCTTTGGCAGTTGATCAAGGAGGCTGACGGCTTGCGAAAAAAGCACGGGCCGAAAAAGGGCTGATGTGCCTCGTCGGATCGCCGGAGCGGGGTCCGTAGCCCTGCTGTGCTGCCCTTGTTGCCGCCATCCTTGACCGGCAAAAGCGTTCCGCGATACTGCCCTCGACATGAAAGCGATTTTCTGCCTTCCCGCGCATCCGTCGTATTTTGAGGGCCATTACACGCAGGAGGAGATCGATCAGGCCATCCAGGATTACGACCGTCTTGTTGGCGGAATTATATTCAAAGGCTATTCCGAACCAAAAGTCAGGCAGGAGTTCTTGTTGCTGCGCGAGCCAGGCAAAACTGTGACGGTGATTTTTGATAGTGCCGGGTATGGAGAAGGCAAACAGGTCTCAGGCGACACAAAAGCACGCGGCATCAGCCAATACCGTGAAACCTCCTATCGAGATTTACAAACACACGTCCAAAACTTGAAAAACACCTTGGAGGCCAACAGAGGCAACTTCCAAAGCGGGAGCTAACGCCCCACTGTCCGCCACGGGTTCGGTGACCTCCGGCCTCCGGTCCTACCCACCTCCTGCACACATTCCTACTTCAACCCCTTCCTAATCTTCAAACAGACCTGCCGTGCCACCCAACCAATGTCTGACCGTCTTTGTGGCGGCACTTCGATAAACGCCGTGCAGCTCCGTGCCAACATGAGGTTTACGCTCTCGGGTCCGCCCTCAGTCGAACGGCGGAGATCAGTCCGAAGGCCAAAAATGGGAATACCAACAGCGTAGGCATATCCGCATTCCCATGCGGTTCCAGAATCCGGGTCGAGCTGATCGAGAACCGCGAGCATGGCATCTGCACTCTTTATTGCTTCGACATTTAGGGCGAAGAGTTTTCCAGAATCAAAGGCACTTTTCCGTCGAGCATTGGTGGATGGATTTGACCTGCCCTCAGAAGCGGCAAATGGGCCACTGTAGCTTCTGGTTTGAGGCTCTCTTGCCCGTTTGCTTGGAGGATTCGCCATGGCAGATGATTAGCAACGGAGCCAGTTCGCACAAGCCGATTTGGAACATTGAACGATTCGTCTCTTGCTCAATGTCCTTGTGACTCGCGTTGATTGCGGCGTCGGGAGCTGTGCGCGACCAGCAGCACGCCAGGATGCCCGTGGCCGGTTGGCGGGTATCCTCGCCGCGCTGTCCGAAGACAATGATGTAGAGGACGGTGATGCCGATGATGTCCGGCGCGCCATGGTATCTGCGGGACCGCGTAATAGGCATCCAGTAACCAGCGCGCCAGCCCGGCCTGGTCATCGGCCTGGCGTGGCTGCCACTTCCTGGCCCGGCGCTGACTCATTCTGCTCGGCCATGACGTAGAGCAGGCGAGCCTCATCCCTGAACGGGTGTTTGCTCGTGGCTCACAATTTCCCGGCTGGACGGCGTAATCGCGCATTGTGTCCAAGCATGGACATCGCAACCCCGCCTGGCCAGGAGCGAGGAGGTTTTCTCTTGGAAAGGGGGCAACGAAAGGGACATGCTCCGGCAGTATGAAGAATTTCCTCATCCGGCTAAGCGTGGCCGCGCCTGTTGTCGGTGGCGTTTTGGTAATCCTTCTTGTTCTCGTAGGCACCCCTGCCCGAAATCCCGGCCCACCGTCCTCGACGACGGCGGTGCAGACCGGAACGAATGTTCTCACCGCAACCAGTGTCACCACGATTGGCCAGCCAATTGCTAATTACAAGTTTAACTTGCCGCTCCTAATCATAGTCGTTGTCGGGTTTATCCTGCACCTTGATGTCTGACTATGAATTGAATCCCAAAAATTTCATGATCCAACCTGCTTGGGCAGACGTGAGCCGCTACCCGCCACCCGCTACACCCGCTACTACCCTTACAGAATAGAAAATCCCCCCCTTTTTTATGTTCAGGTAGGGACTACCGGGTGTGGCGGGTAGCGGGTAAATCAACGACTTACACACATTCAAAAGTGTATGCGTAAGTCGTATCGGAATGGCCGGACTCCTTCTCGTAGGTCAGTTCCGACCTGGAAAGTTTGAAGCCCTCCACGTCAACTTCGTTGCCATTTTTAAAAACCCGCCTCATCAAGAGGCCCACGATTTTCCTCGTTCTGATGACATCGGTTGATGAGCCGACGCGGGGAATTTCGATGCCTGCAAGAATGCACAGCTCGACCAAATCGGAGGCCGTAAAGGGATGCTTGAGTTTGTTCTCTCCCTTGGCAGCCAGAGCCATCTGGCGTATCCAGGTCTGGACGGGATCAGATACCCTGGCCTGAGCCTGCTTGTGCCCTTGCATCAGTGGAGCACAACCCAGGATTGCCTGCACGATATAATCGAGGATGCCGCACCACTCGTGAAAGTCATGCCCCGTTCCATCCCTGCGCGGTTTGCCACGCCGATGCCACTCCCGGACAACTGCGAAGATGCAGCCCAGGGCCGCAGCTTGTTCCGCCCTTACCATGCCCGGCATGTCCACGTAGGGCTTCTCGGGTTTAAGTATGCGGCAGATAGAGGAACGCGCTGCTAAATCCGACGTTGACTCCATGCCGTTGCTGGTGAGCTGGACCAGGAATCGTTTCGGGTCCACGAGTGCCTCAATACTCCCAGGCACCCTCGCCCCGAACAAACCCGGACATGTGAGGAAACTCTCAAAGTATGGGGAATCGAGCCTTCCCCGTGTGTTGTCCAGGGCAATGAACGGCCTCCCCGTCATGAGACCCGTGGCAAAACTTTCATCCCATGACCCCACGCCACCGTCGCGCTGCGCAACATAATAGGCGGTTTCGTTGTAGAACGCCGTCGTGATGGCGTGCGAATATCCCTTACCGGCCTGCGGTTGGTCCGCCTCCATCACATCCAGCGGAATGCTGCCCTCAATGAATCCGCCCATGCGCAGCGCCGGTGTAATCCGAGCGGCCAGGTTGCGGCTCTTGTCGCCCGCCGATTGAAACTCAAACTCAGCAACTATACTGAGCAGCAGCTCTTTGGCCTCCTCTAACGGCACTTCCGGGACTTCGTTTGCCTGGACGATCAGCATACCGCCATTTTCCGGGTGATACCCGTTTCCGAGGACGACCAGTTCTCCTTTGTCATTCTCGGTGATCACGGCGCAACGCAGCACACTTGAAATCGGCGGCAAATACTCGGCCATTTCCTTGCTCGCCAACAGCGCCTTCGCATCATCAACCGACATTTTCGAGGGCTTCAGGACGGACTCTTTGTCAGCCTGACGCCACGCCATCAGCCGCCCGAACTTCTCCACCCGGCTGCGAAACCCATCAGCTTTGATCGGTTCGAGGTAGGCGTTGCCCTGTTTGTCGTAGCTGACCTCGACGACGACCCCTCCTCGGTTGAACAAAGTATGCGATGGGCCTATCCGCTTGAAGACCTCTTCGGCGCATTTGCTGATGGTGACCTCTCCGCTTGGCAACACCACAATGTCCTCGACCTTGGAGCGCCATGGCGGCACCCACCCCGCATAATCCATTGCAAGTTTGAAAAGCGTGCCCAGGCCGCATTCGCCGCCACCGGAATCCAATGCGTTCTGCACCGGCTGCGTTCCGCCGCCGTAGTGTTCGTCGGCCAGGTCGAGAAGGTATTGCCGCGCCTCATTGATCAGCGCCTCGGAATCCACGTCTTTCATCCAGTCCCGATAGGCGTAGCCCAGGCGTGTCCAAAACCCATTGCGGTCGCCGGGGCCACTCGGCACTTTCTCCAAGTGGGCCATCAAGGCATCCGTCGCCGACTTCACCACTTCCCATTGTTTCTCGGGCGAGTATCCATTGAAGGGAAACGTTTTGGGCTTCCGCGCTATGGTGGGCTTGTCAGTCGTGACCGTGGCGATGCCCGGATTGTGCTTCTGTTTGGGACCGCCTTCGGCCTGCGCATCGTCCGGCAGAAGGATATAACTGTCCGGCCTGCAAAAAGCCTCGGGGTCGTGCATGAAAAACGTGAGCTGGCTGACTGCTTTGGCCTGCTTATCGACTCCCAGGGTGACTTCGGGATAGAACTGCATGATGTATCGTTCAGCCGTCTCGAAGCAGCGCAGGTAAACCTTCGGGTCTTTGGCGGCATCATCAGGGATGCGCACCTGCGCCTTCACGCCGGTGAGAGATGGACTTTTTTCGCAGGCGAAGAATAGCGGGTCGGCTTTGATTTTGGCGATCAGAGCGGGAACATCGGCCACATGGTCGAAGTCCAATGGCATTAAGCCCGCCGACCTCGTGATATTGGAGATGGTGCGCAGACTGAACAAACCTGCGAAAGTCCACCCCGGTAGGTATTGGGCTTTGGCCATCCGCCACGCGAGCGCCAGAATTTCAGCCCGAGCTGCGGACAGTTGGCCAACATCCGCCCAGGATTCCTTTCTGTCCAGTGCAAACTCCTGATAGATGCCGGTGACGGCACCCACTAAATCTTTGTGGGCCTGGGGCCACAGTTTTTTCTCGTCCACTTTCAGGAAGCACTGGTCATCCTTTTCGACGATTAGCTCGCCCGTCTCAGAAGCTTCCCGCAGGATTTCCTCGATGCGAACGGCCATTTCCTTCTGCGCAAGCCGCGCCAGTTCCACGGTTTTGCGCGCTTTGTCGGAGCGTATGAACTCAAGCGCCTCTGCGACCGTCACCGATTTCGTGATGTCGTTGCCCGTCGCGGTGCCGACCGAGACCTTGCGCTCCAGGTCGTAAGTTGTGCCAGCGACGACACGGAGTCCGCGATACTCAACCAGGTTATGGCTTGGCTGCTTCCCGGTCGGCGGGCAGGTGTTAGTGCCGGTTGGCGTTGCTACGGTATTAAGCTCGGACATAGTGAGAAAGGAGGCCCCGGTGAAAGTGAGGTGGTTCGGCGCTGACCGAGCGGGACGCCGCCCTCGCGGGGCCATTAAAGGTTAGGACATGCTCAGTCATAATCAAGGGCGCTTTCACACGCCGTCATAGATACAGAACTGAAGGTTGATGTTGCCCCCCCCTGTCGGTGGCAGTTTCTTTGTTTTTGTTTACAAAGAATTTGTAAACATTTTCGCGTGTTGTGCGATCCAAGCGGCGGTGCGAGCCTCGACCTTCCGGCCAAAGGCAGAAGCACGTCGAGGGAGTCCTGGTTGAGGACCAGCCCGCAAGCCGAGAATCATGTGGTGGTTGAAGGTGTCGGCGAAGAACCGCCTAACCTCCCTGCCTGGGCCAGTTCGTAGTCGTGGTCGATAAATTTCCCGTAAACAGAAAAAATGAGCTTGGCATCCTTATGACCCTGCCATTTTGCAACCAGGCGAGGATCGATGGCCTGTTGAAGACAATGGACGATAAAACACCGACGTAGAGACCTTGGCTCAAATGAGGGAAAGCTCAGCCGTTCACAGGCAGTGGCTAGGGCCTTACGAGGATTTCGCCACTCCACCACTGGCTTACCAACCCCCAACGGCCCCTTGGCTAAAATGGCGTTGATAAAGGATTTAGCGTGCGGGAAAATCGGAACATCGAACGGCTTACTCGTCTTTTTTCGACGAAAATGAATCAAGCCCGAGGCGGTGTCGATATGCTCGCTGAGGAGGAATTTGATTTCTGCCTGACCGACTCCGAAATTTCTCATGAAACCAATGATAATGCCGGTTGCAGGGGATGACTCCGCGACAGTGGCCACAAGCTGCTGGCTTTGCAACCAACTTGGCTGTTTACGATCTGGTTCGCCCTTACGCGACCGCTTTAGTTTCTCCAGGGGTGAGCGGTCAATTACCTCGTCCTCCACAGCGATTTTAAATAGTGCCCCAACGCCTTTGAAGATGATGTCATTAACAGTGGACGCCTTATGGTCTTCGGACAGTTTGCTCTTGAGATTCCGCAAGTCCCCCACACGGATGTCTCGGACATCTCGGTCGAAGTCCAGGAACCTCGCAGCCACTTTAAAGTGGCATTCCATGGTCTGGCGCGTGGCCAGCGCGAGATGTTTCGCCTGCCCAGTGAACGTCTTGACCAAATCGTTCAGGGTGACTTTTGCAGAAACCTGACCTGGTGCCGTGGCCCGGTCGGGCACCGGCACTACAAGAGAGGTAGGTGGTGGTGTTAGCGCCTGCGGTTGGGGCACCGCAGGCGGCACTACAGCAGGTGCTCCAGCGGGTAAAACGGTGATCTCGGTGTTGCCGTTCTGGCCCGCCACGTAAGCGTTAAGCACTGATATGGCCATAGCTCGCATTCGGTCTTTGGTTTGGAGACTTCTCCAAACATTTTTTCCGTTTAATCTGCGGCACCAGTAAATGGTGCCGGTCGGCCCGTAGCGCCATAAACCGCGAGCAATACGGACAAAGGGTCGTTTCTGACGACGCCTTTTGGGCGCAAAATCAGAACGAGAATCAGGATCGAAGGTTATTCTTCCAGGAGGGCCTTGCAACTCAAAATCTTGGGCACTTCCACGATTTTCCGTGTCAAGGAAGTGCTCTACCCCTGAGCTAACCGCGCTATGGCTCTTGAAAGACTGCTAAAAGTGCTTGTTCTTTACGCTCTTTCGCGAATTCTGCGAAGCATAACCCTATCAACTCTTTCGTGGCCCGGCAAGCCGAAAAGCGGCCAAGATGTAATGCCTCAGTGACTACGGGGCTGCCGGCTGAAGCCGGCGTTCCGGACGCGCGGGACGCCGCCTTTAGGCGGCAGCGCCCGCCGTCACTAACCGATTACGCCAAAATCGCCGCGTCGAGACTTTCTCGCTCATTAATAATCCGCCGGTGAAACAGCGATGCTCCTAAGAATCTCGGATGCAATCATACATGTTATAGGTATTTGGCCTGGGTTCTCCGGCGGCGGCGAATCACCCAGACAACGGAAGCGAACACCAACCCAGCGCCCGAACAGAATATCAGCGCTGACCATGTCAGACCAACGGGCTCCAGACCGGCACCCCCCAACGCGCTGGCGATTGCGAGCGCCACTTTCAAGGCAATCCAATACCAGAACCCTCCAAACGCCATACAAAGCAGGCCGACGCCCATCATAATCAGTTCGGGTCGGAAGAATCGACCGATGCCCATCCCTCTGCCGTTCTTAAACTCCTTTCTCAGCACCCTGATTTGGCCCAGGCGTTGGATGGCTGCGTCAAAGGCTTCTTGCCCTGACCTGCCTGCCTGGGCTTGCGATTCCACGTCATCGCGCAGGTGGCTTTCCAGTTCGTCCAAGACATCGGGTGTTTTGATACCACCCGCGGCAATTTGCTGTCGCCATTCTGAAATTGCCTGTTCGAGTTTAAACATGTCGCTCCTTCCATAAACCGGCCAAAACCGCATGAACCCTCAGCCACTGCTCTCGCTGCTCCTCCAATGCCCGTTTGCCGTCCTTTTTAATCGCGTAGTATTTCCGCTTGCGCCCATTCTCATCTGCCACCCAGCGGGAGGTAATCCAGCCCTCGTCCTCCATCCGGTGCAGGACTGGGTAGAGCATCCCATCGGTCCAACGGATTCGGTCCTTGGACCGGGCTTTAACCTCCTGAATAATCGCATAACCGTAGCTCTCGCCTCCTGAGAGCAAGCTCAGAATCAGCGGTTCGGCAGACGCGGCCACGAGTTCCTTCGACAGCATAATCAGTCCTTTGAGTCGATTTATACATTGTAGTGCTATGTATGCCAAGGGGAAAAGGAGAATATTTTCACTGCCAACCTGGGCGTCTCCAGGTCCATCTCTTCGCCACCGCCTACGGAAGGGCTGCTCTGTCGCTGGTTTTTGAAATGTTGGATGGATGCACAGCCCCTTATGCCAGAATCCAACCCCTAGGCCGCTTCCTGGACTGATTTTTCAAGACCTGCACCGACTTTGTCACTAGCTAGAGCCTGTCCCAAAAGGGGGAAGTGTCGGTGCCTGCGTTGCGCCAGTGCTGCGCGGAGGGCATTAAATCGGCTAGATTGGGGACTTGCGCCCAAAATCGTCGATTATAGATGTTTTTTGGCCGCCCGACGGCGGGTCG
>DASYZB010000106.1 GCA_035946615.1 Verrucomicrobiia bacterium | reverse complement strand
ATTCCAAAGTTACCGACTCGTCGCGGCCCCGGAAGCGGCTTTGAATTTAGGGTCGGTGCCGGAGAAAGTTACAGTTTAACGGATTGGATATGGGAAGGAGTTTGGAAAGTACGGTTGTGGTTCCGCCCGCTACTCGACTGGCTCAGCATCGGCTGGTGGGCTGGCGCAGCAAGGTGGCGGATTACTGGTCGCTCACCAAGCCGGAGGTCAACTCTCTGGTTGTGGCCAGCACCCTCGCGGGCTTTTACCTTGCCTGGCGCGGACCGATGAACTATGCGCTCATGATTCACACCCTCGTTGGCACCCTCCTTGTGGCAAGTGGGACGGCGACGCTGAACCAGTGGGTCGAGCGGGAATTCGATGCGCGCATGCGGCGAACCGCCAACCGGCCGCTCCCGGCGGGCAGACTTTCCTCTTCAGAGGCGCTGTGGTTTGGAATAGGTCTTTCTGTTGCGGGCGGCCTCGAACTCGCGCTGGCAGTTAATATTTTGGCCAGTTGCCTGGCGCTGTTGACGCTCGCGAGTTATTTGCTGCTTTACACGCCGCTCAAGAGGAAAACTTCCTACTGCACGCTGGTCGGCGCCTTCCCGGGAGCGATGCCACCCTTGATCGGATGGGCGGCGGCGCGTGGCAACCTGAATCTCGAGGCGTGGATACTTTACGCTCTGCTCTTTTTCTGGCAGTTTCCCCACTTCCTCTCCATTGCCTGGATGTATCGGGAGGATTACGAGCGCGCGGGACTGCTCATGTTGCCGCCCAATGACCCTCAGGGACGATTGGCTGCCCGGCAGATCCTTGCCACTTCAATCGCGCTGTTGCCGGTAAGCCTGTTGCCCACCTTGCTGGGCCAGTTGGGAATGATTTATTTCTTCGGAGCTCTGCCGTTGGGGCTGGCCATCCTGTACTACGGAGCTTCAACGGCGCTGGTCCGGTCAAAGGTGATGGCCCGCCGCCTCCTGCTGGCGTCTGTTTTTTATTTGCCGTTGGTGTTTGGCCTCATGATCGTGGATAAATTTTTAATGTAGTGGCGAAATAAACCTACTGCTCTAATTAGTTACTGAATGCTTGAAACAATTCTCTTACTCGCATTCTGCCTTATCGCCGGATTGATAGCGTTGGCCGTGTGCGTTTATCTGGCAATGTCCGGCCTGCTGTTCAGCGTGGGTGGATTGTTCTTCGCGTTGATCAGCCTGACGATCGGCGGCGTTTTTATTTTGAACGTTGTCTGGTCAATTTACACCGGAGAGCTGAAACAAATGCTGGAGCACAGCCGGAAGAAGCCGGCCTCAGGTGAGTTGCCCGGCAATCCCCCCTCGGAAGCCTCTCGATAACTCCACGGATTGTGTTTTGCCACCGAGACATCAGGGCCTTGTGTCGACTAATATTTGACACTCAATAGACCAGGATTTTTGACTTTTAACCATCGACTGTAGCCTGTAAACTCGGCGTGTGACCATTCAACTTTCAGATTTTCCCGTTATCGATGCCAGCCTGAACGCCACCAGCGCGGTCCTGCTGACGCTCGGCTATGTTTTCATCCGCAGCAAGCGCATTCGCGCCCACAAAATCTGCATGCTCTCGGCGTTCGGGACGTCCTCGCTTTTTCTTGTCTGCTACCTCTGGTACCACGCCCACCACGGCGTAACACGCTTCACGGGACAAGGCATGATTCGCATATTTTATTTCACCTTGCTCGGCTCGCATACGATTCTCGCGGTGGTCATCGTCCCCCTGGTTTTCACCACGCTTTATCGCGCCTGGAGGAAGCGCTTTGACCTTCACAAGCGCGTCGCCCGCTGGACGCTGCCGATTTGGCTCTACGTTTCTATGACAGGTGTAGCGGTTTATTGGATGCTCTACCACTTGTACCGGTAGTTAAAAACTGCGCCATCGCAGGCACAACCGTTTGCATCTGTTGTTAGCAAGTTAAAATGTCCGGTTTTCTTGATTAGTGAAGTGTCCGGTTTTGTTGTCCTTTTGTTCGTTCTTAGGATTTGTCTTGTTTTTTTGCGCGCGAACGGAAGGAGCCCGTAGGGCGACTGGAGTTCGCGCGCACAGCCGGTTCCGGTTCGCGTTGCCTCGAGGGCGATCCAGCCTCCCGACCTTTCTCTCCTGAATAGACATATGCTTTCTTTTCTCCCTTAGGCGGCTTCGCCTGGGAGGACGGCTTTACGATCTCCCCGCTTCAGTGCGACGCCCTCCGTCGTATAGCGACCCAGGAGCTTGGGACCATAGCCCAGGCTCACGGTCCCGTCCAAGTGTTCATAGACCGTCACGCGGCAGCCGGCCAGGCTGCCCCGCCACAATGTCTTCTCGATCTGCAAGCAGCGGTTCACCCAACTCACCGTATTATCGCGATTGACGATGCGCTCGTGCTGAATCGAGAAAACCCGATCCAAGTCGCCCCGCCGCGCCCGCACAAAGGCGTGACCCGACTGGGCGGCCTTGACCGAGAACTTGTGATTGAATTCGGCGACATAAGACTCGCGAAGAAACTGGTTCGCCTCTTCCACCGTTCCGATCCCGCGCCAGCGCAACTCCTGGGGCAGCCGTCCCTGCCAGGTCCCAAAGTTCCGCTCACTCCGCCCCCGCGCCTGGGGCGAATAGGAGGGAATCATCTCGATCCTCAAATCACTCAGCGCCCGCCCCACCTGCGTCAGACGCTGTCGATCCACGGGTTCCCCCGCCTTGGGAGTCAGAAAAAAGTGGCTGGCTCGGTCGCTGTAGAGGGCACAAAAGACACCCTTATTTTCGATGACCTCCCACAGCGCCCCCATCACCGTCCGCGTCGATTCTTCCTCCACCAGTTGCGCGTAATAGATCTGGCTGGTCGCATCATCCATCACCACCAGCAGGTCATACCAGCGATCATGCTCGAACCAGCGATGCTCGCTGCCGTCGATATGCAACAGCATCCCGGGTAGAGGACGCCGCTCCCGCCGCTTTCGATGCACGCCTCGCGCCTTGCGCTTGGCCACCAACCCCGCCCCTTGCAGCACCAGCTTCACCCAGGTGTAACTCAGCTCGATCCCATGCTCTTCCGCCAACTTCTCGTGGAAATGCCGTACGTTGAAATCGAAATACTTCTCCCGATACAATCCCAGCACGCGCTCCACGGTCTCCAGCGGAATCCGACGCGGGCTGGGCTGACCCCGCCGCCGGTCGTATAAGCCGTCGTACCCGTTGAACTGATACCGCCTCTTCCAACGCTGCATCTGTCGAGGGCTAATCCCCGCAATCTCTGCCGCCTGCCACCAAGTAATCGTCTTGGCCAAAGCTCGCAAAATCACTTCTTGCATCTTCATTACCCGCTCCATCGCGGCCATGCTGCATTGCTCCATGTCGGACCTCCGACTAGAGCCTTACCATGCGCCGCTTCCTCCGACCGGACATTTCACTTGCTAATTCGACCGGACATATCATGTGCTAACGACAGCTTGAGAAAACAACCCTTTTCTTGACAACTTGTTAGTGGTAAAAGTATTCCGACAGGTCGTGCTATAATCCGGGGCCGAAGGGTGTAGTTCCCGGGGGGCTAAGGCACAACACCTGTTTTCCGGATTGAGTAGCGCCGGATTGGCTCGACAATTTCTCGAAAATTTTCATCCTTACTTATATTCCTATGGCGCAACAAAATGAGCAACGCCGATCGGAACGTCTTCGAATGGCGATTCCCATTCGTGTAATCGGCTTCGCTCTCGGAAAAGATAATTTCTCCGAAGACACGGTCACGGTGGAAGTGAACCGCGAGGGCGCGCTCATCAAACTGAATCACAGAGTGGTCCCCAAGTCGGACGTGAGGATCATTAACCTTGAAAGTTACAAGGAGGCCGACTTTCACGTGGTTGGCCCCTCACGCATGGAAGCCGGCAACATTGCCGAGTGGGGTGTGGAGTATATCGACAAGAGACTCAACATTTGGGGCATGGATTTTCCGGCGCTCGGTGCTTTCGAGGATCAGGAAGGGGCGGCGCTGGAATGCCGGGCCTGCCACAAACAGGACGTAAAAATGGTGTCGCCGATGGAAGTGGATGCTCTAAACTCGACCGGCATCCTCGCTTTCGTTTGTGATAATTGCAAAAAACTCACCTACTGGAATTATGCCGACCCTGCCCGGCGACCTGCGGTGCTGCCTCCCGCCGATCTTGTGGCCCCGCCCGATGCGCCCAAAGAGGAAAAGGGCATTGAGAAGCGCACTGCCAAGCGCATAGGGATGAAAATGCCAATCCTTGTCCGCAATGCACAGGGAGTTGAAGAAATCACGAAGACCGAGGACGTTTCCAAGGGCGGTGTAGCAGTGGCTCTCTCAATGGATCTGGCGGTGGGCGACCTGGTAATCATCGTCTGCCCATACAGCGGGCAAGGCCCGAGATTCGATCAAAAAGCCGATGTCCGGCGGCGCGCTTCCTTCACTTTCAACGACCGAAGGCTCTATGGCTTTCGCTACCTACGTTAGTACCCTCTCCCGCTTGATGTTTTGCCATTGCCCAGTGCCGAAATCACAAGGCGGTAGCTGACGCTACCGCAGTCCACGGCGGGCGCGGCTCGCCCGCATTCCGTGTGAGCGCCCCAGGCGCCTTGGAATGCGACCGCGAAGCTGCCGCCGTCTTGCCACTGCAATGAATAAGGCGGGACAGAACGCTAGAAACTGCTCCAGATAAAGCCCATGGGAACATAATTTCCGGCTATGTAAAACCCGGCGCCCAGGGCCCGGTCATAGTGAACCGCGGTACCTCCGGAAACATTAACAGTGTTTCCGATTATGGCCCCATCCCAAGTTCCCCCGCCAGAAAGCGCTACGGACGCATTAGGGGCGTAGAC
>DASYZB010000105.1 GCA_035946615.1 Verrucomicrobiia bacterium | reverse complement strand
TGGTGTTATCTTGCGTATTGTGAGATTCCCAGTATCGGTCACATAGATGTTCCCCGCGCTGTCCAGCGCCACCCCCGAAGGTTCCTCGAAGAGGGCTGCAGAGCCGGTCCCGTCCGCATGTCCCGTCTCTCCGGGCAGGCCCGGCCAAAGTTGTGACCGTGCCGTGGATAAACCTAGCGCGCACGCCCAAACAATTACTGCGCCCTGCCGGGCGGATTTAGGGCATCGAAAGCTCGGATTGCTCATAGCCAGATTCGCTCATTGCCAGGGTGCGCTGGCCCGATCCCCCACCCACCAAACGTCTGGGTTGTTTGTTTGCCTAACGCCATAAAGCCATGCTCTTGCGATCGGGGCTTTGGTGCGGGGGTCCACCCATCTATGGAGTTCCACGTGTCCGTCACCAAAGGAGAACGCGCCCGCGCCACCGTGCCGCGCTGCCGGCACTTGATTCCACCCGGTTTCGGCCCTAGGGACAAAACTAGTGCCGGCAATCCAAGCCTGAAACTCTCCTCCCCCTATGCTGTCCTCATGCACGTCTAGAAAAACGAACGTCGATGCCGGCGCCCCATGCGCTTCGAAATCCGAGAGCTTTGAAAACTCACGAAGGGGGTCGACCAAGTAACCGTCACTCTGGGCATACCCCAAATGCCCATTCATCTGATAACTGCGCACACGTGGATATTGCCCTCCGTCAATGATGACGTAACTCATGTCCCCGGGGCATTTGTACATACGAGGCGATTGGGTGTACACCCCGATGCTGCCACCGATTAGCGTCGTCGCAATTCCAAACTCATTGACCCCTTTCCCTACCAACAGCAGGGCGTTCGTATTGTCGGAGTTGTTTCCATTATAGTCTAGCATCCCGTTCACCCAAACCGGACCGTCATAGTCGGCCCCGTTATTTGGCGGCAGGGTGTTATCGTGATCCAGTGCATAGAGGTGCCAGGCAATTTGGAGTTGCCCCATGTTATTGAGGCAGACGACAGCCCCTGCCTGGTCCCTGGCACGTGTCAAAACGGGCAAAAGCAAAGCCGCCAGAATTGCAACGATAGCGATCACCACAAGCAATTCTATAAGCGTGAACGCCCAACTTCGCCTCGCAGGCTCAGGGAGACGGCCCCTGGAAGCATTCATAATAGTACTGTTGGATTAAACTAATACAGTCCTTGTTGAAGTCGATGCTCTATGGACCATGCACTCTGCCGGCCCTCATTTGACCTGGATCATGTAGGCGTGAGCGGCACCATTGTGATATCCCCAGCCCACAACCGTACCGTCCGAGGAAATGCCCGCCGTGTCTTCGAGCGTCCAGTTTGCCCGGTCCGTGCTCGATAGAAAATTGGCCAAAGGCTGGAGTGTGGGTGCCAGGGCAGGGACATAAATATAATTGTTCCCCGTGACCACTTGGCCGCGTCCATTAATGGCTGCGAAGGAAGGATAACCAACTCCCAGGTCTTGAAAATCTGTGTTCCATGAGCTAAGTTGGTTTTCGAGAAAAACGTGGATGTGGCCGTCAGCGTCGATCGAGGTGCCCACGATTTGGCCAATTCCATTGATGGCATAGGCGGCACTGTTGCCGGTTGCGTTCCCAATTGTTCCCAGATCGTTGAGTAAATTAAGTTGGTTTCCAGGTTCCTGCACAATGAATCCATGATAGGTCGTCGCAGAGATGTCTGATGTGCCTACGACCCACCCGTCATTGTTTACGCCGTAAGCATAGCTCGAATAATTTGGGCCTGCCATCGTGAGCAGGTCGCTATAGGCGCTGGAGGAACTCTGCCAAAACAGCGCGTGCCAATACCCTGATGAGAATATAACGCCATAGCCGACGATATTTCCCGGGCCGTTGACTCCGTAGGCGTAGAAATCTCCAAGGCCTGACCATGGCAGTTCATGCATTCCTGCGTGCTGGGTCCACACCCATCCCAATTGGGAGCCGCCAGCGTTTTGCTGGTAACCCACCACTGTGTTGCCTATGCTAATCCCGAGCCCCGTTGTGGTCACATCGTTATCAATAATATGGCCCAAGTCCGTCATAGTGCCCGTGGATGGATTATAGAGAAACGCGTCCTGGAAGGTGCTGCTGATGCGGACGTCCTGCGACAAGCCGGTGGAATAATCGAGGTCATTGATGGCGTTACCCTCACTATAGTCGTTGTTGTAATTATCGAAAGTCCCCAAGTCGGTGATCGTTGCGACCGGAGGCGGCATTTCGGTCCAACGGTTATCTTGAACGTTCCCGCTATTGCGGTAGTTGGAGCGGAATTTTGCATAGAAACCCAGGGCGGCATTCGAACTTGGGGTCTGCGGGTTGATGCCAAAGATATCGGCGATGTCATCATTGTCGGGGTCAGCATTGCCCACCAAAATAGTCCCATCACTGGCGACGACTGAAGATGCGGTATACCACAAAGCGGTCGTGCCCGGGTCTGACGTGTTGACCACTTGAGCGGCGCTCAGATCGACCACGAGGAGTGGGGCGCCGTTCCCACTGAAGGTGACGACGTAAGCGTACCCATCCGAGGTCAACACTGGACTTGCAACAATCGGATTGCCGCAGTTCACTGGCCACCCAGTCTTTTCTGAGAGGTCGGACGGGGAGATGGCATGGAGATTGCCATCATTTCCGCCGACATAAATCGTGCCATCCCGCCCCACGACCGGCTGATCCTCAAGGGCAAGTCCCCCGCCTATTGATACGACTCTAGGAGCTGTGTGATTGTTTGGGTCAATTGCCACGAGGTTGCCACCCATGTCCCCAACGTAGATGGTGCCATTGGGACCGATGGCTGGCGACGCGAGAAATCGTTGGCCCGTAGGGTTCGGGACAGTCCAAAGCGGTGTCGGAGAAGAAGGGTCGAAGGCATAGATTGTCGCATCCCGCGATGCGACATATACCGTCCCATCGGCAGCAATTATTGGAGACGAACTGAATTGCACATTTCGGTCAAGCGCTCCCCCGTCGGCACCAACATACGACTCCATGGCCAACATAGGCAGGGCGCCCGCCGAACAGGACACACCATAAAGATTTCCGTCGTAGCTCGTCACCCAAACTGTCTCGGTGCCGGCGGCCAGATTGGTGCTCACCGCAGGCGACGACCGGATAGGACCGAAAGGAGAGCTGGGGTTGGGAAACGACCAGACCAGGTTTCCATTTTTTGCGTCGAGAGCGTAAATAATGCCGTTGTCGTCACCGAAGTACAACCTCGCGCCATCGGCGCTCAAGGCAGGAGAACTCCACACCTGACTAAATGTTTCCGGAATCGGGAAAACCCACTTCTCGATAGGGTTCGCGCCGCTTATATCATAAGCATAGACTCGCGAGTTGCCGGACGCGTCGTCTGTCGCAAAAAACGCCAAATTGTAAGCACGGCTAATCGCAACCGAGGTTTGAATCTGCCCTTGAACTGTGCCCGAGAGGACATGCGTCTTCGCAAACCTGTTTGCGAAGGAACCTTCTCATGAGCTTCAAGCGTCGCCACACTCAACCGCGGGCGGGAGTCCCGCAATGGGGTTTTCTCCTACCAGGGTTCCAGAAGGCGGAACACGGGCGGGAGGGGCAGGAAGGACCTTCGGCGCCACCAGACGGGATAATTAGCGCTATTGCCGGCGGGGAGCCAGGAATCTGTTTTCTCTTTTCAGCGTCCGAGCCACGCCTATGATGCTGGCGATGTTCTCGCAAGTTCGCTCGGTCCATTTCGTCGGTATTTGCGGCACGGCGATGGCTTCGACCGCTGCGGCCATGCAGAAGCTGGGCATCGCCGTGACCGGTTCAGATCAGAATGTCTATCCGCCGATGTCCACCTTTCTGGCAGAACGCAAGATCGAGGTCATTGCGGGCTACGCGGAGCAAAACCTGGGGCGCAAACCGGACCTGGTCGTCATCGGCAACGCGATTTCACGCGGCAATCCTGAGGCGGAGTACGTGTTGGACCACAAACTGGCCTATTGCTCGCTGCCTGAGTTACTGAAGCATTTTTTCATTCGAGGCAAACGCTCGATCGTGGTCGCGGGCACCCATGGCAAAACGACCACCACCTCCCTGCTGACCTGGGTCTTCGAACATAATAAGCTGAACCCGAGCTATCTGATTGGGGGCATCCCCAATAATTTAGGCGAAGGCGCCCGATTCAACGACAGCGAGTGGTTCATTATTGAAGGAGACGAATATGATACGGCCTTTTTCGATAAGCGCAGCAAGTTCGTCCATTACCTGCCCGAGGTGGGGCTGCTCAATAATCTCGAGTTCGATCATGCGGATATTTTTCCAAACCTCGATTCCATTAAGACCTCGTTCCGCCATTTCATCCGGTTAATCCCGCGCAATGGCTTGCTGCTGGCCAATGGAGACGACCCGAACCTGGCGCCGTTGCTCGACGTGACCTTTTGCCCGGTCAAACGCTTCGGCCTGGGGGAGGGCTATGCGGTTCAGGCCTTTAACATCCGCTACGGACCGACGGCAACCGAGTTTGAGATTCCCAGTTTCAAGTTCCACATTAACCTAGTGGGAGAACTCAATGTGCGCAATGCCCTGGCGGTGGTCGCCTGCGCCAAACATTGCGGCCTCAAGAACCAGCAAATCCAAGGCGCATTCGACACCTTTAAAGGCATCAAACGCCGGATGGAGGTGCGCGGGATTGCCCGCGGGGTGACTGTGGTGGACGATTTCGGCCATCACCCGACAGCTATCCGCGAGACCCTGTGCGCCTTGCGCATCAAATACCCGCATCAGAAAATCTGGGCTGTGTTCGAGCCGCGCAGCAACACGACCCGGCGCAACGTATTCCAGGCGGAGTTGGCCGCATCCTTTGCCAACGCCGATGCGGTGGTGGTCTCACAAATAGCCCGCCTGGAACTGCTGCCGCCTGAGCAACGGCTCAACCCGCAACAGTTGATGCAAGACATCAAGGCCGCCGGAAAAGCGGCTGCCTATTTGCCTGATGTCGATGCCATTCTGGGCCATTTGGCAGAGCAGGTGCAGGGGGGCGATGTCGTGGTGGTCTTCAGCAATGGCGGGTTTGGCGGAATCCACAGCCGATTGCTGGAGCGGTTGACAGCCAAAGGCCAGTCTTTATAGGAGACGACGCTAAGGAGTCTCTGATTCGACATGGTCTGAGGACTGGCCTTGGGAAGTTGTTGATCAGAGACTCTTTACGTCGTCTCCTACATTCAGGAAATCACGGCTCGTTCCGCTGCTGTTTTGGCTGACCTGTCCGACCAAATAGGTTTGCTACCCATTGGGAGAGCCTTATTCTGGTAAGGAAGAGAACTGACGAAAAATGCCGAAAGAAACGTGGTACATCGCAAGCGGCTTAACTATTCTGCTGTTGCTGGTCCTGCTGGGATTTTCATCCTGGGACAAAAAGCAACGGCTCGATCATGCCCAGGCGGCGCTGATGGACCTGCAGGCGGCAGCCGCCAAAGCCGGGGCCGAGGCGGATGATTTACGGAACAAGCTGGCCGACAGCCAGGCCCAGGTTCAGGAATTACAAAAAGAAAAAGATGCCGCCGTCCAGACTCACAAGAGCCTCGAAGACGAAATGCGCGCCGCGTTGGAATCCAAGGACGTGACTATCTCGCAGCTTCAAGGCAAGCTGACCGTCAACATTCTGGACCGGGTCCTGTTTGATTCCGGGGAAGCAGAACTCAAGCCCGATGGGGAGGGTGTTCTACGCAAGGTGGCTCTTATTCTGCAACAACACCCGAATCTCAAAGTCCACGTTATCGGCCACACCGACAACGTGCCCATCCGCGCCGCTGCCCGAAGCCGTTTTCCCAGCAATTGGGAACTCTCAACCGCGCGCGCGACGGCTGCAGTGCGCTTTCTGACCGAGAAAGCCGGCGTGGACCCCCGACGCCTGGGCGCCGTCGGCTATGGCGAATTCCGACCGGTGGCCGACAACTCGACGGCGGAAGGCCGCGCCCGCAATCGCCGGATTGCCATTACGATTCTTTCCGAAGAGATGGCAGGGGCCGATACGGCGCCACTGGCTGTGGGCAACCCGGTTGTACCTGGGGCGGGCACAAACGGCGTGGCCGGACCGACAAATTCCGTTCCTGACGCCGGGACGGTGCCTGCGCAATAGCTCAGGGAGTACCTGGAATACAAGAAGCGAGAGCACAATCTCCTCCAAATCGGCACGCGCCGCAAGTTTTCGCACGGCAAGTTGCTCCCGCCGGTTGGCGCGAAGCCCCCGGTTCAAAATCCGGGCGAAGGCCTCGGGTCCCAGCACCAGGGCCGCCACCAGGCGGAATGGAAATTTAGTTGAACACAGGGCGGCGGCCCCAAAACGCCTGGACTGGCGCAGTCCACGACGCTTCGCGCGGACTGATAAGCGCTTAACGCGGTTCGGTGATAATCATGAGGCGGTCCAAAGGGGGTGGGGCTACCGGCTGTTTCGTGCCGCTTGGCCAGGTGATTTCCAGGCTGTCAATTCTCTCGGCTGTCCCGAGCCCAATGGTGACGGGCAACTCGGATTGAGAGAGATAGCTGCGGGTGGGCATCACCTGGCGTGAGAGAGCGCGCCCGCCAACCCGCGTCTTGACCCATGCCCCGATGGCGTCGCGATTGCTTTTGGTTCCTATCAACTTCAGCCGCACCCAATGATGGCCCAGTTTTTGATCGTTGCGCAGGAGCAACGGCGGGCCGGCAATCTGAGTGATGACAACATCCAGGTCGCCGTCCCCGTCAATATCGGCAAAGGCGGAGCCTCGGCCTACAATCGGTTTGAGAAGGGCCGGACCGCATTTCTCGACGGGCACCGGCACAAAGCTCAATGCTTTGCCGCCGCGGTTCCAGAAGAGTTGTGCCGGCTGGCGGTACTGTTGGTCGGGCAAGACACGGTTGATTTCGGGTTCGAGATGGCCGTTGGCGGTGAGGACATCAAGCCGTCCGTCTAGGTCGTAGTCGAAGAAAAACAGTCCGAATTTCAACAGCTTTTGGCTGGCCGGCCCCATCCCTTCCTTGGTCGCCTCGTCGGCAAACACCAGCGAGTCGCGCTGGGCGACATAGAGCGCGTTCATCTCGTTGGCAAAATTCCCAATCGCGATGCCCAGGGCGTCATCGTTGCGGAACCGGGCGGAGTCGATGCCCATTGCGCCGCGCACCAAACCATAGGCGTCGAACGCGATGCCGGACCGCGCGCCAATCTCTTTGAACGTGCCGTTGTGCTCGTTATGGAACAAAAAATTGGGGACGGTATCGTTGGCCACCACCAGGTCAATCCAGCCATCATTATCGACGTCCACCGGCGCGACAGCGAGGGACTTGGCCATCGGCAGGCCGGTGGCCGGGTCTTTAATCTGCACCCCCGCTTTGGCTGAGACATCGGTGAAATGGCCTCCGCCGTCGTTATGGTAGAGTCTGGGAAAAGTCCCGGCGAAATTACGCGGCGGACCATAAGCGCGGCCAATATTGGGCAATTCATAGCTCTTAGCCCGATCGATGTCAGCCGACCACTGGACATAATTGCAGACAAACAGGTCCAGTTTCCCGTCATTGTCGTAGTCGATCCAGGCCGCCCCCGTGCTCCAGTCCTGGCCGCTCCCGCCCACACCCGCCTGGGCCGTCACATCCCGGAACTTGCCGTGACCCTCGTTATGGAACAGGTGATTCCCGCCAACCCCGGTGACGAAGACATCCGGCAGACCGTCGTTGTCGTAATCGCCAATCGCGACGCCCATCCCATAAAAGGTCACATCCAGGCCAGAGCCGGCGGTCACATCTGTGAAATGCCCATGCCCGTCATTGCGATAGAGCGCCATGGTGGGCGCCGGTTTGTCCTTGGGAATGTGCCCCGGCCAATAACAGGAATTGATAAAGAGCAAATCCTGGCGCCCGTCGTTGTCAAAATCGAAGAAGGCTACACCCCCGCCCAAAGTCTCAGGCAGCAACTTGTCCCCATAGGCCCCATTCTGATGCACGAAAGTAATCCCCGCCGCAGCAGTAATATCAGTGAATTTTGCCAGCGGCATGTCCTCGCCCCGAAGGGGTAAGGTCCAAAGCCCCAGCAACAGCAGGACCGGGGCTCTGCGCGCCAACCTCTCAATAAGTTTGTCTCTTACTGCCAATCGCATAGATTCTACACGTATCAAAACCGCAGACAACATCACAATTGGTCTCGTGCTCCAGAGGCGATGGGCGCGGTGGGCCTTGGGGTTGTTTTTTTGGACGCTGCTGGGCATTTCCTTCGCGAGCCAATTCTACATTTCGAGCGCCAAGGCGGGCCTCGATGTAAGCTGGAAACAGGCCGTCCGCTACTCCCTGGGCGATTGGTACGTCTTCGCCTTGCTTTCCGTTCCCGTAATTTGGCTGGCGCAGCGGTTCCGGTTCGAAGCCGGGAGCCGGGGCCGGAGCCTGGCCGCCCATGCCATCGTGGGGGTGGTTTTCTCACTCATGTATATGGTCCTGCGGGCCTGGGTTGGGCAATGGCAAAGCGGCGCGAGTTTCGGCGAGGCCTTCAGGCCCCTGCTGGTGAAAACGTGGCATTTCAATTTGCTGGTGTATTGGGTCATCGTGGCGGTGAGCCAGGCCTTCGATTATTACCGCAAGTACCGCGAACGCGAGTTGCGCGCATCGGAACTCGAAAGGGGCCTTGCCCAGGCCAAGCTCAAGGCGCTCCAGATGCAGTTGAATCCCCATTTCCTGTTCAACACGCTTCACTCGATCTCTTCGCTCATGCACAAGGATGTCGAAGCGGCTGACCGAATGATTATGCGCCTGAGCGATTTGCTGCGCGCCGCTCTCGATGGCGCCGATACCCAGGAAGTCCCGCTCCGCAAAGAACTGCAGTGGCTCGAACTCTACCTCGAAATTGAACGCACACGCTTTGGGGACCGCCTCACGGTAAAAATGGACATTGCGCCCGATACACTCGAGGCGCGTGTGCCCAATCTCATCCTGCAACCCCTGGTCGAAAACGCCATCCGCCATGGCATCGAGCCCCGCGCGCGCCCCGGCCAGATCGAGTTGCGCGCCCAGCGCCAGGGCGATGCCCTGGCCCTGGGGGTTTCTGATAACGGCCCCGGTCTTCGGGACGATGCGCCGGCCCGCGAAGGCATCGGCTTATCCAATACGCGCGCCCGTTTGCGCGAGCTTTACGGCCCCCAACATAGCTTTGAATTGCTCCGCAGCCCGGAAGGCGGACTGCGGGTGGATTTGAGCATCCCGTTCCGGGCCGAGAAACAATGAAAGTCCGAACACTGATTGTGGATGACGAGGAGTTGGCGCGCGACCGGTTGCGCCAGTTGCTGCGAAACCAGCCCGAGGTTGAATTGGTTGGTGAATGCGCCGATGGCCGCCAGGCGGTCGCCTCTATCCACGAGTTGTCACCCGACCTGATCTTTTTGGACATCCAGATTCCCGAGCTGGATGGGTTCGGCGTGCTGGAAGCCATCAACTCCGAACCGATGCCTGTTATCGTCTTTGTCACCGCTCACGATAAATTCGCCCTTCGCGCCTTTGAAGTTCATGCGGTCGATTACCTGTTGAAACCGTTCGACCGCGAGCGCTTTCAAACCGCCTTGAACCGGGCTCTCGAACAAGTCAAACACCGCGGCGCTAGCGAGCACGCAGAGGGCCAAACAGCCGTGCTCGCCGAACTGAACCCCACGGCAAAATCATTCGAACGTATCGCGGTAAAGTCCGGCGGGCGCGTCCTCCTGCTGAAAGTCGCCGATATCGATTGGGTGCAGTCGGCGCATAATTACGTCG
The DNA here is from genome assembly GCA_035946615.1 of Verrucomicrobiia bacterium. NCBI lineage: Bacteria > Pseudomonadati > Verrucomicrobiota > Verrucomicrobiia > Verrucomicrobiia bacterium. The sequence goes on along the minus strand of DASYZB010000105.1, from coordinate 190,884 downwards.
AGCTGCACGTCCAGGCCCAGGCCCACTTCCTGCGTGAAACGATGGGCTCGCTGGAAAAGCGGCTCCCACCGGACAAATTCGTTCGCATCAGCCGCTCGGTCATCGTGAACATCGAGCGCGTCAAGGAACTCCAGCCTCTTTTCTGCGGCGAATATGCCGTCACGCTGCACAACGGGACCAAGCTTACGTTGAGCAGACGGTACCGAAACAAGCTGACTGTGTTTGGATTGGGATGATGCGTTTGTGGTGAGGAGAATCTGTTCCGAAGGCAATAGGGAGTCTTGATTTCCCGTCCCGCACTACCCGCCGCTTGGCCCGGTATTCCGTCCGGTCATCCCATTTTCCTAACCTTTTTGTGCATTTCTCACCATTATTTGCCACATGTCCACCAAAAAACGGCTTGCGTATGTCGGCTTTACTCTCATCGAATTACTCGTCGTCATCGCTATTATTGCGATTTTGGCGAGCATGCTCTTACCTGCTTTGGCGAAGGCCAAAGAGAAGGCGCGCCGCACCTCTTGCGTCTCTAACGCGAAGCAAATCGCGCTTGCGATGAAGATGTATGTGGATGACAACAATGGAAATTACCCGCCGCGATTTCCCGATCCAGCCAGCGGGGCAGCTTTTCCGTGTAAACCGTGCCGCACTGCGGATTGGCGGCCTTATGCCATTCCTTATATATCCGGCACCACCAACTCAACCAACTCGAGTCGCGTCTTTGTGTGCATGGCAGATACTGGCATCCCGCAAGCAATCGCGGCGGACCCCTTTAACTCCCTCAACCCGCGTCCGGCGCGCTTTTCGGATTTTTACGGCAGTTCCTATTGCCTGAACACAGTGATGACGCGCTTGGGCAAAGAAGCGGCAGTCTTGATGCCTGCCGATACGTTTATGGGAGCGGAGATTTGGTCCTGGCACCAGCCGTTTGCCGTCGTGGACTTCAAAGGGGCAACCAAGAGGCCAATTCGGGTAGCTTATTTCTGCGATGCGCACGCGACCATCACTTCCGAACAATTCATCCAGCAACAGTGCGCGCCCCCGGCGGCCCCGGGGATTGGTCCCGTGCCTTGAGATTTCATGAAACGTTTTCTTCTGCTTCTGCTTCTTTCCCTGGTGTCGATGGCTGGATGCCGCAAATCCCCTGAAACAATCCTTGGCAAAGCGCCCCGAGGTGAGCTCCGCACAATCCTTTCCGTTCGGGCGGGCGATACGCCACGCCAGGTAACCCTGAGCGGGATGATGATTGAGAAATGTCCGGTGGCGGGTTGCTGGTTCCGGTTGGACGACGGCACGGGCACAATCAAGGTGGATACAAAGTCGGCAGGTTTTGTGGTTGTGAATGTGCCGTTGGAAACCAAACTGACTGTTTCGGGCAAAATTGTCACGGAAGGCGATGAGGTCTCGATTCAAGCCTCGGGAATCCGCTACTGAGATGTCACGTCCGCTCCTGTTTGTCGCAGCGCTCCTTGCCATGGTGCTGGGTGTGGCGGGTTGGCGAACGGTGCGCAGGCCCGCTGCCGAAGCTCTCTTCGAGCCGGCAAGCGCCCCGCCGGAGGCCGCTGCGCTTTGCCCCTGGCGTGATCCCGAGGGAGATTTGAAAGCTTTCTTTCCAGGAGCCACTGGTTATCGGGTGGAAACCCGCGTCTTGAGCGGCCTGCGGCTCGAATTAAGCCAACGGCTCGGCCGCGCTCCCAGGCCCGATGAAAACGCGCTGCACCTCTGGCGCATTTACCGGCAACACAAGCTCTTGGGAACTGTATCAACCAAACGGGTCAAGGGACAGTACGGGGCGATTGAGCTGGTGCTCGCGGCGGATCCGGAAGGGCGGGTATGCGGTTTGCGCCTGCAACGTTTGCGCGAGCCCCCCGCGGTCGCCCGCGCTCTCGATAATCCGGTGTGGCTTAGCGCATTTAAAGAGATGCAGGAGGGCGGTCCTTGGAAAGTGGGCGCGGGGCTGCCGGCGGTCGCGCCGGAAGCGGACGCATCCGCTCAAGCCGTAGCCCAAGGGACGCGCAGCCTGCTGATACTCATCGAGACAGCAGAGGGCGCACCCTCCTCACTCAACGGCCGCTCGCATCACTAGCCATGTGGAGGATTGCTTTTCGAAACCTGGTCCGGCGCCCCTGGCGAACCACCCTGGTTCTCGCAGGCTTGGCCTTGGCGGTGGCGGTGCTGGGCTCTCTGCTGTCCTTTGGCCATGGGTACCAACAAGCCTTGGAGACTGAGATCAGCCAGATGGGTGTCCAGTTGATGCTGGTCCCCTTGGGATGCCCTTATGACGCGGCCGCACGGGTGATAAAAGGCAAAGGCCTGGATACCTCTCTGCCTTACTCGGCTCTTGGGCTCGTACAACGCGACCCGGCAGTCTCTGTAGCCGCGCCTCTGCTCATGGTGGCGGTCAATCGCTCCCGTTACGGCCAGGCAGATATGTGGGTGGGACTGGATGAGGCTGCCCTGGCGCTTAAACCGTGGTGGCACGCGGCATCAGGCTCTTCATGGTTTAATGGCGAGGATTCTGTCGTGCTGGGTTCTGATGCCGCCGAGATCGAAATGCGATCCCCCGGTGATTTGTTTTTCAGCCCTGAAACCGGCTTTAAATTGCGAGTGGCGGGCGTGCTGGAGCGCAGCGGCACGAGCGATGACAGCATGTTTTTCGTTCCTCTGCGCACAGCCGAGCGCATGTTCCATCAAACTGGCCGTCTCACAGCGGTTGCCGTGCGCCTGAAAGACCCAGCCCAATTGCCTGAGGCCAGCGCCCGGTTGCAGCGAATCGCAGGGGCGCAGGTCGTCACGCTGGCCGAGATGATGGGCACTTTTCTGAATCTGGTAGGCTCAGTGCGCACGCTCCTATTGTCGATTGCGTTGGTAGCACTGACAGTCAGCGTGCTGGGAATTCTCAATACTTTATTGGCCGCGGTGCTTGAGCGGACCCGGGAATTGGCCGTCATGCGCGCCGTGGGGGCCTCCCGAGCGCAGGTCGTTTTGCTAATTGTTGCCGAGGCGCTCCTACTGAGCGGCATGGGCAGCGTGGCAGGCATCGGTCTTTCGCTGGCCGCTGGACAGGCTATCGAGCATTTCCTGAAGCAGCTTATGCCGCTGGCCCCGGCGCAATCTCTCTTGGCCCCAACACCCCGCATTTTCTTCGAGTGCGCCGCTTTGGGGGTGGCGGCTGGGCTAGTCGGCTGCTTGTACCCGGGTTGGCGGGCAGCTCGCCTCCATCCCGCCGAAGCCCTAAGGAGTGAATGATGACCTGGTTCGAACTGGCATCCAAACAATGGCGCGGGCGGCCGTTGCGGGCAGGCGTTACCGGCGCCGGAGTCGGCATTGCCACAGCGGCGCTGTTCAGCCTGCTCTCCTTCCAACAGGGTTATCGCAAGGGCGTTCAGAGGGAACTCGACGGTTTGGGCGCCCAGATATTGCTCGTCCCGAAGGGTTGTCCTTATGACGCCACCTCGATGGCCTTGCATGGAGCCAGTTGGCCTTGCTATCTGAAGGAGGAATATCTGAGTGAAGTCCGCAGCGTCCCTGGCGTAGCAACTGCGGTTCCCATGTTGATGTCGGCCGTGTCCGGTGCTGGCTCCAGCGCCGTGATCTATGTGGGGGTGGAACAGAACATCCTTGCCCTGCGCCACCGATGGCGAATTAGCGGGAGTTTCCCCAAACAGAACGGCGCTATTTTAGCTGGTTCAGAGGCTGCCCGGCGTTATGGCTGGCATGCCGGCCAAGAGGTGCGATTGCCCGGGATGCCCAACCAAACGGCCACTGTCGTTGGAATTCTCGAACCGACCCAAGCTGCGGAGGATGCATTCATCTACCTGGGTCTAAAGGATGCCCAACATCGCTTCAATCACCCCAATGAGCTGACTCACATCCTCATCCGGCTCGCCGACCCAAATGATCTCCAAGGCGCGGTTGCCCAATTGCGGGGTTGTGACGCGGGCTTGGCCATGAACGTTGTTCCGCTGGCCCACATCTTCCGAACCATTCAATCGCTAGTCAATTCGACCCGTTTGCTCCTTGGGGCAATGGCCCTGGTGGCATGGCTGGTGGCAGGCACCGGCGTCTGCAATACGATTCTCATCGCCGTCAGCGAACGAATTGGCGAAATCGGCGTGTTGCGTGCGATCGGGGCATCGCCGATGGATATTTTCCGTCTCATTTGGCTCGAAACGGTGCAGGTTTGCCTCGTGGGCAGTTTGGCCGGCATGGGCGGAGCCTTGGCTGCCTCGCGTTGGGTCGAAGGTTGGGCGCGAGCCAGGCTTCCATTCGCGCCCGCGGACTCGCTGATCCATTTCGAGTGGTGGATTGCGGGGGTTTGCCTTGGATGTGCCTTTGTACTCGGGACGTTGGCCGGCTCGCTCCCCGTCTGGCACGCAGTGCGTGTTTCGCCGCAGACGGCTATCCGCGCGAAAGGTTTGGGTGTATGAGCGGCTCATCTCACGCGGGGAATGGACGGGCGGTGTCCCTTGAAGAACTAACCAAAGTCTATAAGCGTGGCAGTGAGGAAATACACGCCCTGCAGAACGTCACCTTTGAAGTCGCGTCTGGGGATTTTGTTGCGATCGTTGGCCCATCCGGGTCAGGCAAATCGACCCTGTTGAACTTAATTGGTTGCCTGGACGCCCCCACCTCGGGCTCAGTGGAACTCTTTGGCAGACACGTGCAGGGCCTGAATGAGCGAGAGCGGACACGTCTGCGCAGGGACTCGATTGGTTTTGTATTCCAACATTTCGGTCTGGTGCCCACGCTAACGGTGGCGGAGAACGTTGCCTTGCCGGCTCTTTTTGCCGGGCGCAGGGTGGATGATCGTGTGGATGAGCTGCTTGCCAAGGTTGGGCTGGAGCATCGGCGCGAGCACCGGCCACAGGAGCTATCCGGGGGCGAGATGCAGCGCGCGGCCATTGCCCGGGCGCTGGTGAACCAACCATCATTGGTTCTCGCGGACGAACCGACGGGCTATCTGGACAACACCGCCGGAGAGGGGGTTATCGACCTTTTTAAGGCATCGAACCGGGAAGGCCTCACTATCATCGTTGTGACCCATAATGGGGTGTTGGCCGCCGCCGCCAAGCAACAGATCGAACTCAGCGATGGTCGAATCCGGTGTTGCACCGTTGTATGAGCATCGATGCTGCGGATGAAACAAACGCGCCTCGCAAACGCTACGCGCGGGCCGTCGGGCCGCGGCTGCGTCTGCTTCTGTATTTCATATTCGGGTTGGTGGCGTTGCTGGGAGCCAATTCAGCTTACCTGGCCAGCATTACGTTTTTGGAATGGGTCAAGGGCATCACCTACCAGAATTATTTCTACCAGTGCATGTTCCTGGCGCATCTGGCGCTGGGACTGTTGCTCCTGGCGCCGTTCATATTCTTCGGGGCCTTCCATATTAAGAACGCGTACAATCGCCCGAATCGGCGGGCGGTGCGGGTGGGTTATGCGCTCTTTGCCATCAGCCTGGCGCTCCTGTTCACCGGGCTCGCCCTGATGCGCTTTGATTTTTTTGTCATCAAGGACCCGCGCGTCCGCTCGCCCCTTTACTGGGCGCATGTGATCACCCCGTTGCTGGCCGTGTGGCTTTATATCCTGCACCGGCTGGCCGGGCCGCGCATTAAATGGCGTGTGGGCATTGGCTGGGCCGGGGCGGTGGCGGTTGTCGTGCTGGCGATGGTCGTGCTCCATTCGCATGACCCCCGCAAATGGAATGTCCCCGGCCCAAAAGAAGGAGAGAAATATTTTTATCCGTCGCTCGCCCGCACCGCCACCGGCAATTTCATTCCCGCCCGGGCGATGATGCTCAACGAATACTGTCTCGAATGCCACAAGGACAGCTACACGACCTGGTTTCACAGCGCCCATCATTTCAGTTCATTTAACAACCCGCCTTACCTGTTCAGCGTGCGTGAAACGCGGCAGGTCTCGCTCAAGCGCGATGGCAATGTCCGCGCCGCGCGCTGGTGCGCCGGGTGCCATGATGTGGTGCCCTTTTTCAGCGGGGCCTTTGATAATCCCAAGTTCGATGACGTGCACGACCCGACGTCACAAGCCGGCATAACGTGCGTTGCCTGTCATTCGATCACCCACGTCAACAGCACGCGGGGCAACGCCGATTACACCATCGAGGAACCGATCCTGTACCCATTCACCTTTAGCTCCAACCCGCTCCTGCGTTATGTCAACCGCACGCTAGTCAAAGCCAAACCCGAGTTTCACAAGAAGACCTTCCTCAAACCGTTTCATAAAACCGCCGAGTTCTGCTCGACCTGCCACAAGGTCAGCGTCCCGTATGAACTCAACAAGTACAAGGAATTTCTCCGGGGCCAAAATCATTATGATACCTACCTGCTGAGCGGCGTTTCGGGCCATGGCGCCCGCAGCTTTTATTACCCGGACAAGGCCAAGCAGAACTGCGCCGCCTGCCACATGCCCCTGATGCCTTCCGATGATTTTGCGGCGAGATTTAACGACCCGAGCGCGACCAACCAGGTGCTGACGGTGCACAATCATTTCTTCCCCGGCGCCAACACCGGCATTGCGCATATCCTGAAGGATGAGGTTGCAGAAAAGGGGGAAGAGCAGTTTCTCAAGGGCACGTTGCGTGTGGACATCTTCGGCATCAAAGACGGCGGCGCAATTGATTCTCCGCTGACAGCCCCGTTGCGCCCGAAGGTTCCGGCTCTCAAACCCGGCCACAAGTACCTGCTGGAAGTGGTTCTGCGCACGCTCACGGTGGGACATCCATTCAGCCAGGGCACCGTTGATTCCAATGAGATTTGGGTCGATGCCAAAGTACGGGCCGGTTCACGGCTCCTCGGCAGCAGTGGCGGGCTTGGCCCTTGTAATGAAGTCGATGCGTGGTCTCATTTCGTGAATGTGTTCATGCTCGATAAAGATGGCAATCGCATCGACCGGCGCAATCCGCAGGACATTTTCACACCGCTGTACAATCACCAGATCCCGCCTGGCGCCGGCCAGGTGGTCCACTATGCCTTCACTGTTCCGCAAGACCAGCGTGACCCGATCGAGGTCGAAGTTGGGCTGAAGTATCGAAAGTTCGACACCATTTATATGAATTATGTCTTTGGCAGCCATTACACAAACGGCGCGCCTTTCACCGTCACGAACGATTTACCCATTACCACTATCGCCTCCGACACGCTCACGTTCCCGATGGGCTCATCCGAGACTCCCGATTGCCCGCCCTCCGCCATCCCCGAGTGGCAGCGCTGGAATGATTATGGCATCGGCTTGCTCTTGGAAGGCGAACGGGGCAGCGAGAAAGGCGAACTCATCCAAGCCGCGCAGGCCTTTGAGGAGGTGGAGAAGCTGGGGCGCGCGGACGGACCGGTAAACCTGGCGCGGGTGTATTACAAGGAAGGCCGGCTCGACGACGCGGTGGCCGCTTTGCAACGCGCGATGGAGTTCCAGCCCCCGGCGCCGCGCTGGACGCTGGCGTGGCTCAACGGCCAGGTGGACAAGGCCAACGGGTTCCTGGACAAAGCCATCGGGGATTACCGCAGCATTCTCGAAGACCGCTACCCGGAGTTGGACCGGCGTGATTTGGATTTCACCAAAGACTATGAAGTGATTAATGAGCTGGGCCAAACGTACGTCGAGCGCGCCAAGGCCGACCGCGCGCAACCCGAGCGCTACCGGCAATGGCTGCGCCTGGCGCTGGAACAGTTCAATAACGCCCTGGCACTCGACTCGGAGAACGTCACCACCCATTACAACCTGGCGCTCATCTATGCAGCCTTGGGAGATGAAAAACAGGCCGAGGAACATCGCCGCCTCCATGAGCGGTTTCGGCCTGATGACAATGCCACCGACCGGGCCATCAGCATGGCGCGCCGGGCGAATAAAGCCGCCGACCACGCCGCGCAGGCCATCGTGATTTATCCTTTACAATGATTGAGCACCCACAACCTTCTTCCCAACCGCCCGAGGAATCCGAAGAACTGGCCCATTATGATGATGCCGTCATTGGCCGCGCATTCCGCTGGTCCGCTGTGGCCGCGTTGGTTTTGGCCGCCGGTGGCGTCGCGCTCTACTTGGGTTTGCACCGAAAGCCGGTTGCAGAGCAGCCGAAGTTGAGCAAGATGGCCGCGCCAGAACCGCTCGTATCTCCAACACGGGAAATCCCGGCGGCGCGCTTCACGGACATCACCGCCAGCAGTGGCATCACCTTTACGCATGTCAACGGGGCTTACGGCGAGAAACTGCTCCCGGAAACGATGGGGGGCGGCGTGGCGTTCTTCGATTACGATAACGATGGCAAGCAGGACCTGCTTTTCATCAACTCAACCTATTGGCCAGGGCACGCCCCCGCGGGCAAGCCGCTGCCGACCATGGCGCTCTATCACAATGACGGCCACGGCCACTTCAGCGATGTCACCGCCGGTTCCGGCCTGGATGTGAGCCTGTACGGGATGGGGGTGGCGATTGGCGATTATGATAATGACGGCCTGCCTGACGTGTTCATCTCGTGCGTTGGTGGCGATCACCTGTTCCACAATGAAGGGCATGGCAAGTTCAAAGATGTCACCGCAACGGCTGGGGTAGGCGGCTCGATGCAGGACTGGAGCACCAGTTGCGCGTGGATTGATTATGATAATGACGGGAAACTCGACTTGTTCGTGTGCCATTACGTGCGCTGGTCCCGCGATATTGACATCCAGGTCGGCTACAAGCTCGTCGGGGTCGGGCGCGCCTATGGCGAACCCTTCGATTTTGAAGGCTCATTTTGTTCGCTTTATCATAATGACGGCAACGGCCATTTCACCGATGTGTCCGCAAAGGCCGGCATCCAGGTAAAGAACCCGGTGACCGGAGTGCCGGCGGGCAAATCGCTTGGGGTGGCGGCCGTGGACCTTGATGGCGACGGCTGGATCGACCTGGTCGTGGCCAATGATTCCGTGCAGAATTTTGTCTTCCACAACGAACGGAATGGGAGGTTCAAGGAGATTGGCGCCGTGTCCGGGGTTGCGTTTGACAGCTACGGGCACGCGCGCGGGGCGATGGGGATTGATGCGGCGCATTATCGCAACGACGGGGCGCTGGGCATCGCCATCGGGAATTTCGCCACGGAAATGTCAGCGCTCTATGTTTCGCAACAAGCGCCGCTGTCCTTTGCCGATGAGGCCATCACCGAAGGCATTGGCCCGGCGGGGCGGCTCCTGCTGAAGTTCGGTGTTTTCTTCTTCGATTATGACCTCGACGGGCGGCTCGACCTCCTGACCGCCAACGGCCATCTCGAAGAGGAAATCGGCAAAATCCAACAAGGCCAGAAGTACCGCCAGCCGGCCCAATTATTCTGGAATGCCGGCGACCGCCCCGGCGGGTGTTTCATCCCGGTTCCTGCCGGCAAGTGCGGCTCGGACCTGTTCAAGCCCATCGTTGGGCGCGGCTCGGCCTTTGCGGACATTGACGGAGACGGCGACCTGGACGTGGTGCTGACCCAGATAGCCGGCCCGCCGGTGCTGTTGCGCAATGACCAGGCCCTTCACCATCACTGGCTGCGCTTCAAACTGGTGGGAACAAAATCCAACCGCGATGCCATTGGCGCGTGGGTAAAGGTCCGCGTGAACGGTCAGACTCTTTTGCGGCAGGTGATGCCCACCCGAAGCTATCTCTCCCAATCCGAGCTGCCCGTGACCATTGGCCTGGGCGATGCCACAAAACCCGATGAAGTTGAGATCATATGGCCGGGGGGCGCCAAGCAGAAGGTCGAAGGCGTGGTAGTGGATCAGACCCAGGTCGTGACGGAGAAGGGACCTGGCCAGAGTCCCTGACAATCCGTTGAAACAGTTCAAACGCAGAAAGCGAGTCCGTTCACCGGGCTAGAGCGTCGGTGTCAATGAGACACGAAGTCGAGAAATATCCGGGTTAGGCCGGCTGAACAAGGAGCTTAGCGGCCATCAGCAATGGCCTTCATGCCCTTTTCAAATTGCTCCAGAGTCGTTGGTTCGGCGCGTTCAACAAGAGCTTCGCGGTAATCGGTTAGCGACGGCGGGCGCTGCCGCCTAAAGGCGGCGTTCCGCGCGTCCGGAACGCCGGCTTCAGCCGGCAGCCCCGTAGTCACTGAGGCATTACGCTTCGCGAATCCGCTCCTCCAGCCACAAGGGGGCCGCTGAAATCGGGCGGCAAGCTGCGGCAGGCCAATTCGGAGCGCCTGCCGAATGACGTCGGCTTGGCACAAGCCCGAAATCGTCATGCCCTCGTTAATCTGCGAGTTAAGGTCATGGCTGATCCCCATTTTTGGCAACGTTTTCATCGAAGGTCATTTTAACAGAAGGTCCAATCCGTCGTGGTGGCCCAGACCCAGGTCGTGACGGAGAGACGGTCACTAAGGCCCTGACCCTGACTGGGCGGGCGCCGACACGTGCGTCTGCCACCAGACCCAATCGGGATTATTCCGACCCGGCGGCCCTTTGGGGCTTTGGTCATTGCCGGCCGGCCAACCATAGCCGGCCTGGACAGGGATTTTTAGTGAGGGGGTAAGCCATTTGTGCATCTCGCAATGGCCATCGCCGAAGGACATCCCGCAATTCCAGAGGTGGTATGAGCCCGGCACATCGGCCCACACCACGCTGGGTAGGCTGACTTCCAGCCAGCCATCGTTCATGCCGCACATGTTTTCTTCCAGAAAGATGACCCCATCGCTGGGACCTAACACGCCGATAAGCTGCGTAGCCCGCACGTAAGCGGTGTAGCCGGGGCAATCGCTTTGGGCAGTCGCCTTGACGCTTGGATAGACGTTGCCCATCATGCTCTGCATCGAATAGGTGCGGATGCGCGGTCCGTTGGCGGATGGAATATTATCAGCGGGGCACTTATAAACGCCCAACTGATTGGCGACGTAAGGCGCCATGAGGCACTGCAGATAATTGTTCCGATTGGTGTTCCACTGGTTCAGGTTCCAGTCTTCGTTTCCGCCGCCGCACCAGGACTCGTTATTGGGTTCGCCCAGAGGGGCGTTGGGCATCATCACGTCAGCCCAATCCTGAGCATAGGCGTGCCACCCTAGAATGAGCTGTTTGAGGTTGTTGATGCATTGGACTTCCTGCGCTTTGCGTTTGGCGCGGCTTAGCGCAGGCAGAAGCATCGCTGCCAGAATAGCGATGATGGCGATGACCACCAGCAATTCTATCAGCGTGAACGCCGGCTTTGAATTCCAAGGAGCGCGCCTCATGAATGGTGCTTCTCTTTCCGCCATAAAACAGCCCAGCAACGTGCAACGCTTTGCGCCTTTGCGCAAATCAGGATTAGCGCAGGCTCGTTGGCTATGGTGGCCATTATTTGTGCCGGATTCGATAGAACTCAGCGGTATTGGTGGCGCTGGCAGTGGCCAGGAAAATTGCCGTCCCATTGTTGGTCAGCACTTGTGAGATGGCTGCGGAGTTGACATCGGCGTAAGGCCCGGTAACCCCATTGGTCCCGGAACTCTGCAAGGCGAAGGAGCTGGCTACATCATCGCTGTCGAAGCTGCTGAACAGGATCGTGACATTGTTTTGGTTGGCGTTGATGGCATCTTTCACGCTGCTGATAACCGGCGCCGCCAAGCTGACCACCCGAAGGTTCGAGAAGTACGCCGCCGCCTCGGGTGTTCCGACATATTGCTGAAATGCGCCCTCAATCGGACAATCATAACCGAACATCACGAAGCCATTTGTGAAGTGAGTAGTGTTTTTGTAGGAAAAAATCTGTGTTTTGTCTATGGTCAACGTAACGGTGTTGTTGACCTGTTTGATTTCAACGTCCGACCAGGCATCATCGGCAGGAGTCGTGCTGAAAGGGCTGTTATTGGCCGGGGTGCCTCCTGAGATTCCGCCCGGCGCGCTGAACACAGCATTCTTGAACACGTTCCTGTAGGTAGAGGCGCTGGCCGCGGCCAACGGCGTCCAGCCGGTATTAGGCAGGGAACCGCCTGCGCCGGTATATTCTTCGAACTCCGAGAAACCGAAACCGCCGGCGCCGCCGGGCGGGGCCTGAATCCAGTACCACACGCCATCGCTGGCCCACGGACCTGAGTTGTTGATGGGCGTCCCGCTGCCCAGCCACCAGTTGGTCTCAGACCCATTGTGGTTGATGCCAAACATAGCTCCCTCGACGGAAAAAACCCCACTGCCCTCAAGGAGATTCATATTGAAACGCACCGCATAGTTGCCGCTGAAGACCTGGTTGGTGTAATAGACGTTGACTCCGCCGCCATAAGTCTGGGAAGCGCTCTTGTTGCACGTAATGCGCAAGGCCCTGGTCGCGCCGCTTGGCGGCAAGCCGATCAGGCCGTTGTTGGAGCTTTCGGGATTGCTTGAGGTTAAATCATAGCCGAACTCCACCGTATAGTTGGCCGGATAATCGAGCTGGTCGCCCGTGCCGTAGGTAACGTTCCAATGTACTGCGTCGTTGGCATCCGTTAAGGGGTCCGCAAACAGGACAGGAGTCGCCAAATCTGCGTTATCAATCAGCGTCAACACAGTCGAGTTGGCCCCCGAGACAATATATTCCGGCCCGGCTTGCAAGCCGACGCTGACGCTTTTATCACCGACGTAAGCTGCATCATCGGTATGTATCGGCGGCACTCCATTGGAGAGGGGGGAGGCGTTGGTGATTTGAGTGATATCGCCGGGATTAAATGTTACGGGCGGCAGCGGCGTGAAATCAGTATTCGGGATGGCTGTGCCCGAATAAGTGAAAGCTGAGGCTGGCACGGTGTAGGTCGGAACGTTTGTGTCGCCCAAGCGGGTGATGGTTACAGATGCGAAATCATTGGAAAAGGCCTTATACATCGTTGGCGCTCCGGCAGTGAGGGCCAATTGATTGCTGGAGGTGTTCTGAATATAAACCGTGCCGCTGGAGGGCAGTTGAACGGAATAAGACGGGCCGCCTTTGAGGGTCAGCACGACCGTTGTCGTCAGGCGCGGGACATTGTTGGTGGTGGGAGTTATGATAATATTTGTGAAGATGACTCCCGGTGGCAATAGGACAGAGTTATTGGCGTTCGCCGGAATAATAGTTGATGGCGAGACGGTATAGACCCCGTTGCTGGCGGTCCCCCCCAGGCTGAAGTTGACTGTCACAGGCGTGCTGTAATCGTTGTTGGCATTCGTTCGAGTGATGAGAAACGCGCCTGGTACAGGAACTCCTGGAAGCCCGTTGGCGCCACCTTGGGAAGCGGAATTCGTTGTGGCAACCACGTTGACCTCGGTCGAGGGAAAGACCAGTTGAAATCCTGTGCCACCCGAAGCGTTGCCGGTCGTGGTGGCGATTGTTGTGATTCCCAGGGACCAGCTCTGGACAAGTCCTAGGCCGGAACTGCTCAAGTAGAGGTTATCGGCGGCATCAAATGCCACTCCGCGGCCATTGCCGGAAGTTGAAGTGGGGGTATTGACGAATAGATTCCCTACATCGGGAATGCCATTGGTCAGCGGGCAAATGACAAACCAATTATCAATGCTGACGCCCACCACGTAGCGGCCATCGGCCGAAACAGCGATATCGACCGTCCCATGGGTAAGGCCGTTGACAGTCGTGCGGAAATAGTCAGCGGTGCCGTTATTATAGAGGGAATTCCAGATTGGGTTAATGGCGCCGCTGGCGGGGTCGTAGGCGTAAATCTGAAGAAGCGGATTGGAATAATTCTCCCGATAGGTTCCCGCATAAATGTAGCCGTTTGGACCTATTTGCAGGCCGGGGTACGAATTGCCCCCCAACGTCCGGCTGGAGAGATTGAGTCCGATCTCGGGACCCTGGATGTCAGGCGGAGTTTCCCAAGGCAATGTAGCGAGGGTGATATTGCTGTAAACGAGGAGTGAATTCTGCCCGTTTGCGGCAGGGAAATCACCATCGACCTGCATCAGGGTCACGGGACCGTTTTGCGGGTTTCCGATGAGGATAGGCCTTGACTCGACTGTGGCGAAGACGCCCGCTGCCAAACCGTTGGCTTCCCCGCGTGGTCCGAGGAACAATTGACCATTGGCGGCATTCGGGTCGAGCCTCCAGACACCATCGTTTCCGGCATTAGCCCCGCCAGTATAAGAGGCGTCTCCTACCATGAGGTAATCGTCCTCTGCAACGGAGAGCCGGTATGGACTAAAGCCATTATTCTGCCAGCTCACCCCGGCAGCGTGAACGCCCGGCAATGCGAGCGTGAGGTCGGGATTCATCACGTAAATACCGCCATCGGAAGACGCCGCGGCGTACACCCGCCCAAAGTACGGGGAAGCCGGGCGTTTATTCACATCGATCCCGCGGGGCGTGAAAGCAAACGAATTGGTAATGAGGGTGGGGACGCCGGAACCCACCTTATAAACCGAAATCGAGTAACTGGTGTGGCTGCCTAGCTGGAAAGTATAGTCGCCGCTGGCCAGGTTGGTTCCGGTGGCGCTGCCGTTGTAATTGGCATTGGTCGTGGCGTCCTCGTACGTGACGGTCACGTTGCCACCCCCCTCATTGAGGTAAAATGAGATGACCCCAGAGTTGTTTGTGACACCAGAGGCATACGGTGTCGCCTGCGCACGGTTGCCTGCCAGCGCGCCAGCAACCATTCCGATCGCCAAAATAATATTATGCCTGGTCCCCCAAGTGGTGAAGGTGTTGTTCTTCATGGTTTTTATTTTTGACTCTTTCGCAAAATACTCAGCCATTTTTTTGCGGAAACCGGTCCGCATCAAAACTGCAACGGCTTTCTGGGGCATTACTCTAGTCGGCCTTTGCGCCAACGCAATCACAAAATTAAGCCCGCTTAAAACAGGCAACATCCGCTCTGATATGCGCGCGCCCAGAGGCCTGGGCGACCAAGATGTCTGCGCGGTCATGCGACCAGGTTGGCGCCATGAGCCTCGCCGGCCATGGGTTGGAAGGACCTGCGGGGCGGGAGCGCGAAGGCGCGCGCTCCCACCCGGCAAGGGTTCGCCTCGGGCTGCAGCAGTCAGAAATTTAATATGTCAAAGAACGGGGAGATTTTTGAATTTCGAATTGCGATTTTTGATTTTCAGATGGTGGTTGAGGTTTTAGGTTTTGGAACGTGGGATTGGGACGCAGCCTTTGAGCAGGTCTTCCGGAGCGGCAAGGGTTTGGGCACCGTTGGGACCGGTCGAAGAAAGGGAGTGGTACTTCGACGGGAGAAAGCCATTGTTACCCCAGGGGAGGGACTTGAAGCCGAGGTCCAAAACACGATTGAGTTCGTTGAAGGGGATGCCAATGTCGAAGGCGGATTTGGCGGCGGCGATACGTTCGCGGCGAGCGTTCTGCATGATGGGGAGGCTGTCGAGGTCGAACCAGCCGACGGCCTTAGGGTCGATGGCTTTGACGGTGGCTTGTTCTTCGGCCTGGAGCCTGGCGCAAAGAGGGGCGACGCGGTTTTCGATGAAGTTGAGCCGGGCGCCTTGCATGACATCGTATTTGGAGTTGTCAGTGGAGGTGAGGATTTCTTCGGGGACACCGAAGGCGGCGCAGATTTCGGCACGGGAGAGCTTGCGATTTTCGAGGAACTGGAGGTCAGCGGAGGAGATTCTGGGCTGGATGATTTCGTTGACGCCCCAGAGGAGGATAGGATCATCGGCGGAGCCGGCGCGGCGTTTGCGGATGCGGAGGGCGGCGCGGATTTGCTCGCGCTGGTCATCGGAGAGCTGGGCATCGGAGCGGAAGATGAGGCCGCTTTCGGCGTTATTCTCGATGAGGCCGCGCATGAAGGAGGCGGCGGCGAAATCGGTGTGAACGGCGAGGTCAGCGACCCAGAGAGGGGAAAGGCCGCGCCAGAAATCGAAGGGGTTGGGGAGTCTTTCGAACCAGACTTCTTCGGGGAAGAAGACAAAGGAATCGAGAGGGGCTTTGGCGCCGGCGCGGTAGCGCCAGCCGATGAGGATGTGGTTCTCGACGATGTGCTCAAAGCGAGCGGGGTCGAGGATGAGGACAGACTTTAATTTCGATGTGCTTGTTTTGACGTGGTAGCCGTGGGCGGGTATGGGGTTGGCGGAGTCCGGGAAAGGCCCTTCGCCGGCGGCGATAACGGGGTTGGGGTCAACGTAAATGGGGATGCGGACGGATTCGCCGCGGAGCATGAGCCAGAGGACGCGCAATTCCCAATACTGAAAGCGATTGAGAAAAGGATGGGGGTGATTGTAGAAGTCGATGAGCGGGCCTGAGGTGATGAGGGATTCACGGCCACGGGCGCCGTGAGAAAAGACGAAGGGAATGTTGGCGATTTGTTCGGCCAACACGTTAATAGCGCGATAGACCCAGACGACTTGTTCGTAGGCGCTGGAAAGGCCGGGGCCGGGACGAACATCATCGCCTTGGAACCAGGCGGCGCCGGGTGAGAGGGGTTGGGGGGCGGCGGCTGGGGCTGGGGCTGGGGCAGGGGCAGGGGCAGGGGCTGGGGCTGGGGCGGAGC
This sequence comes from Verrucomicrobiia bacterium, assembly GCA_035946615.1. Classification (NCBI taxonomy): domain Bacteria; kingdom Pseudomonadati; phylum Verrucomicrobiota; class Verrucomicrobiia; species Verrucomicrobiia bacterium. The sequence goes on along the minus strand of DASYZB010000105.1, from coordinate 174,494 downwards.
GATGGGCGCGGGAGATGTTAAAGCCGAGAATGTTCATAAGGATTTTTGATTTTTGATTTTGGATTTTGGTTGAGTGCTTTTGTTACATCTTGTTGCTTGGTTTTTCGTTTGGATTTTTACAAGACTGTTCAGGAATGGTTTGGGTGCGGTGTTCTAAAATCTAAAATCGCAAATCAAAAATTTAAATTACCATGGCTCCTGCGGAGTGGCGGTGGCGGGCGGCGTACTGACGGAGGGCTTTGGCCCAGGTACGGTCGCAGTGACTGTCGTCGGAGTCGCCGATGAAGCGGATGCGGCCGGCCGGGGAGACTTCTTTTTTGAGGCCGCGCAGGTCGGAGCGGAGTTGAGGGTCGCAAGGGATGCGCAGGGCGCGGTCTTCGAAATCGCGGCGGAGGGCAAAGGCGAGTTCTTCTTTTTTGGGAGCGGTGAAGTTGACGGGCTCGACTTTTGAGCCGAAATGCTCGCGGGCGCGCTCGGCCAATTGGATGCCCATGCCGGTTTCGTCGATGCAGGCATATTTGAGCTGGGGGAGTTGGAGCAGAGGGTAGAGTTGAGACTCGATTTGGGTAAAGGTTTGGCCATGGAGTTCGAGGCGGAGGCGGTCGCAGGCGAGGTTGCCGGTTTTTTCGCCGAGATCGATGACACAGAGGTGATGGTGGCGGGCGACATCGAGGCCGAGGTAAAAGGATGGGGCGGGCCGGGTGTGGAGAGAGGGGGCCTGGAGGAATTCCTGGAGGGTCTGGAGGCGAAGGTTGGGGTCTTCGCAGGCGGTGATCATTTCGTGGGAGATGAAGGCGGCCTGTTCATCGGCCGGGACGCAGCAGTATTCCTGGAGCCACTGTTCTTCATCGATGCATTCGGAGCGGAGGCGTGAGAGGAAGGCGTCGCGGGATTCGTTGCGGCCAGTTTTTTTGTTGATGCGTTCGACGATGCCTTCGGCGATGGCTTTTTGGATAGGGACCTCGTGGAGGCTCCAGCCCATGGGGTTGCCGTTTTTTGCGTCGCGCACGAGCTGGCACAAGAGGGTGCTGGCGCCGCGATGGGTGGAGATGATGGAGAGTTGTCCGCCCCAGGTGGTGACGGGTTTGGCGACGCGGTAGAGGAGGCGCTGGTCGGGGTGGAGTGCAAATTCATCGAGGGTGACATGGCCGCGTTTGCCGGCCAGGGCATTGGGATTGGAGGAGAGGGAATAGATGCGGCGGCCATTGGCGAATTCGAGGACAAAGGCGGAGGAATCGGTGTTGCGGTCGAAGAGGATTTCGCCGCGATCGTCGCAGCCAATTTTCATGAGGCCGGCCCAGTTGCGGCAATCGTCGAGCTGAAGTTTGGCCTGGAACTGATCGCGTGAGGAGATGAAGGCGTCAAGGCGGGCATTTTGGGCGCTGACGAGCAGGACGAGGCGATAGGAGTTGCAATAAGAAAAGCCGGTCTGGCGCGACTTGACGCAGATTTTGAGAGGGGAATCGTCGTTGATCCAGTCGCGCTGTGATTTGTAGAAATATTTGGAGAGCATTTTTGAATTTTGAATTGCGATTTTTGATTAAAGGCTAGGTGCGGATGGAAAATTTGAAGTTAATTAATGCCGCGGAAAGGCGCGGAAAGCCGCGGAAAGCTGCGGAAAGGCGCGGAGGGTTCGCGGAAAGGCGCGGATGATTTTTGGATTTTGAATTGTTCACATGAGGCTGAGTTTGTCCTGCATTTCGACGACAGATTCGGGGGAAATGCCTTTTTTAGTGGAGGGCGCCGGGGCGAGGGGCTGGGTGTCCGGGGCGCGGAGGAGTTCATCGGCCAAATGGCGTTCGCATTTGAGGCCGCCGTTGGTAAGGCGGGAGAAGGAGTTGAGCATGCGGAAATAGTTGAGCGGGTTGGCGATGAGAGCTTCGCGGAGGATATCGCCGCCGAGTTCAGCGACGACCTCGCAGATTTGGGCGGAGGCGATTTGCTGGGTGGCCTGGAAGCCATGGATGTGGCCGTTTTGGGCCAAGAGAGCGAAGGCGCGATCGCGGCGGGCAGCGCACTGGTCGAGGAGGCGCTGTTCGCGGAGGTAATCCTGGTACCCGCCGGTTTTCCAGCGGTGGATCATGTCGTCGTTGAGGTCTTTGCCATGGTCACCGAGGCGTTGAATGATTTGGCGGTAGGCCAGGCCGTCATCGAGCATTTGGTTAATGCGCCATCGGACTTCTTTAGGCAACCGGGCGATGGCGCCTTGCCGATGGTGGGCAGGGCCGAGCGGGGCAGCGGCAAGAGGGGGATGGCTGTTAGTTGGAGATTGGGAGTTGTTTCCCTGGAGCGGGATTTCGCTTGGAGGCTCGGGAGGGGAGGGTTCGCACGGGGTCTGAGGTTCCGAGGGTTCTGAGGTGTTTTGGGGCATAACTGGTCTTTCTTTTTGAAAGGAATGGCAGCAGGGGCGGGACAAGGGGAGTCCAAGGCAACAGTTTTTGCGGTCCGGCTGACTGGCACCGGATGGGTGCGACTGACTGTGTCTGTCTGCATATAAGGGCTTCGCTTGGAGCTGAGCCGTCGGCCAGGTGGGTGGTCTCCTTTCGATGCATGGCACGCCCACCAGGCGGGGGATTTTTAGCATTTAATGTACCAGTACGGATTAAGTAGATGTTGTAATATATTTAGAGGATCGGGCTAATGGGTTTGTTGTAAAAAGGGCTGAAAAACAGAGGAGGTGAGGAGGAGGGGGCGGATGGCGGGATGTGGGGGGGAAGGAGGGCGGCGTCCAAAATTTGGGCAGTATGGATGGATGAGGAAGAGTGGGGCTAGTGGAGAACAAAGACGGACAAGGACGGACACGGACGAGTGGGAGGGATGGGACCAAATCGACAGAGCGCAAAGACTTTGGCCCGGGGCGCCGTCGGAAAGACAGCGCGAAGAAAAAGGCGCCGCCAGCTCCGCGCGCCGTAACTCCGGGGCTCACTGCGGGAACCAGACGGAGCGAAAGAATTCATTTGAATACTCGCCTGCGGGTAGAATAAAAACTGAGGGCGCGGTGTTGGTAGCCATGGGAATCCAATTCGTCAGGTTGGTTGAGGATTCGAGCACATAGAGAAATCCGGGCACCCCGGACATCCCGAGTTGAAACTGGTCCGGCAGGCCAAAGGCAGGTGTGAGGATTCCCGCCGCAGAACTATAGATGTGGAGCATGGCGCTAGAGCTGACGGCGCTGCCCACAGGATTCGTAATGCACACCCAGTACCAGCCCTGGCTTCCTAAAGTTAAATTTGTCAGAATTAACTGGCTGTTAGTCGCCCCCGGCACAGGCACGCCGGGATCCGTGGAGGTTGGGCTGAAATACCACTGAAAACTCAGTGATTGCTGGCCGGCAACGGTCGTGGTGAAGGTTGCATTCTGGCCCACCAGTTTGTTCTGGGATTGAGGTTGGGTGGTAATCCAAGGAGAGGAGAAGGAGGTGGAGGACAGGCTCTCATCGTAGTGGAAGAAGACGGAGCCGTTCAGCGTCAGGGAGTTCACCATGAGCGAACCGTAAAAGTCAGTCAGACTGCTCCCACCACCGTTGATGGAGGCATTGGCATTGGGTGCAACCAAAACGCCGCTAAAGCCACCGTTGCCGGAAACGTTAAGAGACATGACGGAAGGCGCGGCGTAAAGTAAGAAATCCGCAGCATAACCGGCTTGATTGAGGACCCCGTTGCCGCCAATCGTGCAACTGGTTCCCCCCGAATAAACGACGATATTGCCGCCCCGACCCACAGTAAAGGTGTCGCCGCCGCTCATATTGAGCCCGTTTGGCAGCGCCAACACGACGTTGGAACCGGTCACATAAGTGGTTCCAGAGAGGTCAGTTGCGGTGTAGTAATTTGTATAAGGACCTGTTGCGCCAACGAGGATATAGTCGTAGGAGTTGGTTGAATACACTGTCGCGGTATTGCTAACAGGATAATTGTAGCTGGCAATGCTGACTGCCCACGTATATATGGCTCCGCTTTTTGTGACCCAGAGGTAAGTACCGGGCAGGGGCGCGGTAGTGCCCGACATTGTATTATAATTCGTGCTTGTGTTGATTGGCCCGGGCCACGTGGTGGTGGTCGCGGCGGTGGTGTAGTTACTGAGAGAAGTGGAAACCCACACTCCACCTGTCGCAGTGAGAAATTCAGCGGTGTTCGGATATGAGGTGGCGGGGAAGCTGGGATTTGCACTTTGCAGCCACCAGCCGGGTTCAATGCCGGAGTTGGTGGCCAGCCAAGAATGGCCACCAATGCCGCCCGGACCAATTGCCATGGTGTTTGAGCCAGAGAGCGTGTATGCGTGCCCATATATCTGGGCGGTACCGGTGTTCAGGCTGTTCAGAATGCCGCCGAGCGCCATGACATCGCCATTGTCACCAGAGTATTTTGCCGGATCGTACTGGCCATTGATGCTTTTGGTTGGATCGGAGGAGTCAAAGCTATCGACCGCTAAGCGGTTTCCATTGAGGTCGATGGCCTGGCGAACGGCCAGAGCCCCGGGCCAATTCGTCTGGCCGAAGGCAGAAACCGCCAGTAAATGGGTGAGGAGCAGCGCACAAGCTCTCCTGGCACTGGGATTGAGAGATACCCAGGACTTCTGAGAGTACACTCGCATAAGTTCGGCTGGTGTTAATGCCTCAAGCGAAGCGTTGTGGTGTTAAGTTTCGCTTCTCGCTCGGAAGTGTCCCAAAAGCAGCCACAAACCAGGCTGCCGCGACACAATAAGCTCAATGGAGCAGTCCGTGGGCCATACACACACCCGGGTTCCCGGCAAAAGTTTCTCGCGCCCACCGTGCAGGGGAAAGGCCAAACGGAACTCAAGGTGGCTTGCGACAATGCTGTCAAAGGCTGTTGGGGAAACGGTGAAGGTGCGACCAATGGTGGCGCTTCCAGGGTGGCTGGTGAACCGAGAGGTTAAGGACGCTGAAGTGGTTGTTCTGAGCGGGAAGGAAATTCCCGACTTTTTCTCCGTTCAGATTTCCATGCTTACATTTTTGCTTCGGCGTCGCGGATGAGGGTGATTACCTGTTGAGGGTCGTTTGCGGTCAGCAGGTTTTGCCGGAGGCGGGGGTCGCGGAGGAGGCGGGTGAGCCGGGCGAGGATGGCCAGGTGCTGGGTGACGGTGGGGGCAATGAGCAGGAAGAACAGGCGGGCAGGCACGGCATCGATTGCGCCGTAGGGAATGCCATTGGGGTGACGTCCAAAGACGATAACGGAATGATCGACAAGGCCAACCAGGGCGTTGCGGGCATGGGGCAGAGCGATGCCGTCGCCGATGCCGGTGCTGTGCAACTGTTCCCGCTCGTGAAGGGCGCGCAGGAGGGTCTGGCGGGCATCCGGCTGTGCCGCCAGGTCCGGGATTTGGTTGACCAACTCGCCCAGGACGGCGTCGCTGTCGGGGCTTTTCAAGTTCAAATTGATCGTCGCGGGGGACAGGAGGTCGCCGAGCGTTACAGAGCCGAAATTTTTCATAGAGCGGGATATGGTAGGGAGGAAGTGGAAGGCGTAAAGGGGAAATCCAAGGGAAGGGGGGATGGGAGGGGGATGGGAGGGATGGGATGACCGTGGGCCCTTTCCTTCGTCGGGAACTTTGTCGAGTGGTTTGGTCAAGGCCGGGACTGAATACTCACTCACCAGAGGGCGCTTCCCAGCTCTGACAAAGTTTTCGACGAAGTTTCCGACAAGGTTTCCGACAAAGTTTCCGACGAAGGGAGACACGAGGTTGGGCGGGGAGAAAATCAGCTTGTGGATCGAACGGGTTTGGACAAACTGTTGCCCGTAACCATATGGCATTTACTGCAACCAAGGATTTGATGTTGCCGGCAACGGTCACCGGCTCGTGGCCGCGTCCGCGCTGGTACAACGTGAATATGTGGGGCCGCCCGCTGGATACGGCGATGATGGACCCGTGGTTTCGGGAGCAGTTCACCGACGCCCACGCGGTGGTGGTGTCCGATCAGGCCCGAGCGGGGCTGGACATCGTCACGACGGGCGATTACCACCTCGATGAAGATGTGGCGGGGCGGTCGTGGCATCATTACATGCTGCAACGCTGGAAGGGCTTCGAGCAGGAGGAGCTGCAAACCGAGAAAACCCGCTCGCCGCTGTTATCGTATCCGGTGGGAACGATGCTGGATTCGATTTACAAGACGTGGCGCTGGCCGCGAGTGGTCGGGAAGGTGGAGCACGACCCGAAGAACCCGCTGGAATACGCCAAGATATGGCGCATAGCGCAGCAGGCGGCGGCTGCGGCGGGCAAGCCGGTCAAGTTCGGCACCTGCTCGGCGCAGGTGCTGGCATTTTTCCTGGACAGCCACACGCCGAATTACGCGCTGGATGATAAGAAGCAGTTGATATGGGACATGGCCGAGGCGATGAACCGCGAGTTGCGCCAACTGGCGGCCTCGGGCTGCAAAGTCATCCAGGTGGAGGAACCGACGCTGCATTTCATGGCCCGCTACAACCCCGACCAGAAAGAGCTTCTGAATTTCCTGGTGGATGCCTTCAATCGCGAGGTCGAGGGCCTGGAGAATGTCGAGGTCTGGATTCACACCTGCTGGGGCAATCCGAACATGCAGAAGGTGTTCAGCGACGAGTCGTACGCCAACTCGATCGAGATATACCTGGAACGGCTCAAGGGGGATGTCTGGACCATCGAGGCGACAGAGAACAATCTCAAAGAACTGCCGCTGTTCAAGCCATTCAAGGAGCGATTGAAGAAGAAGATAGCGGTGGGGGTCATCAGCCATCGCACGCTGCAAGCGGATTTCCCGGATGTCATTGCCGGCCGAATCCGGCGCTGCCTGGAATGCATCCCTGCGGATAAGCTGGTGCTATCGACCGATTGCGGTTTTGGCCGGCAAGGGTTCAACCGGCACCTGGCGTTTTACAAGGCGACGGGGATTCCGCTGGCGCGCAACATCATCCTGAAAGAACTGGGTTTGCCGGAGCGGTATATCCCGGCAGCCGATGAAAAGCTGGCGTGGGACCAATTGCCCGATTACGAGCCATATACGCATCTGAAGCCGTTGAAGCAGGGCTGAGTCAGAGCCTCCTGGCGTCGGCTGCTACGGACCAGCGCCCGGTGAAACTCGGGACTGAGATTAGAGCCTCCTGGCGTCGGCTGCTACAGACCAGGGACGACGGGGAATGGCGGCAATTCTATTTTTACAAAGCAGGCGCTAAAAAAATCCAAAAGCGTGTATTGAATTCTCTGTCGAGCATTCTATAGTGCGGTCGGTTTGTCGGAATCGAAATGAGCAACTCTAACGAGGCCAGCCCGGCCTGGGACATCCAGCAGGCGCGAAACTTGTATTGCATACATCGATGGGGGGCCGAGTACTTCGATATCAACGAGGCGGGCCGTGTCATCGCCAAGCCGTTGCGCGACGCGGGGGCATCGGTCGATATCACCGATGTGATCGAGGAGGCCAAGGCGCGCGGGCTGAAGTTTCCGGTCCTGATCCGGTTTCAGGATATATTGAGGCACCGGGTGGAGTCGATAAACCTGGCCTTCCGCAGCGCGATCAGCGAATTCAATTACCAAGGCAGGTACCGGGGCGTTTTTCCAATAAAGGTCAATCAGCTTCGCGAGGTGGTTGAAGAAATCCTGGATGCGGGCAAGCCTTACGAATTTGGATTGGAAGTGGGCAGCAAACCGGAATTGTTTGCCGGCCTGGCGCTTCAAAGCCAGCTAGGCAGTTTGATTGTGTGCAACGGCTACAAGGACGCCGCGTTTATCCGGATGGCGCTGCTGGGCAATAAGCTTGGCAAGAAGGTCATCATGGTGGTCGAAAAGCTCGAAGAGCTGAGGGCCATCATCACCATTTCCAAACAACTTGGGGTCGAGCCTCTGATTGGTGTCCGGGCGCGGCTGTTGAGCAAGGGCGGGGGCAAATGGGCTGATAGCGCCGGAGAAAATGCCAAGTTCGGGCTGAGCACAGCCGAGTTGCTGGTGGCCACGGAGATGCTAAAGACTGAAAACCTGGGACACTGCTTCCGGTTGCTCCATTTCCACATCGGGTCGCAGGTGCCGGATATTCTGATTGTGAAGAGGGCGGTGCAGGAGGCGGCGCGATTTTATGCGAAGCTGCAGAAGATGGGCTTTCCGATCGATTACCTGGACGTGGGCGGGGGCCTGGGTGTCGATTACGACGGGAGCCGCTCGGCCTTTGACAGCTCGACCAATTACACCTTGCAGGAATACGCCAACGACATCGTTTATTACATCGCCGATGTGTGCAACGCCGAGAAGGTGCGGCACCCGGACATCATCAGCGAGAGTGGGCGAGCGGTTGTGGCGCACCACAGTGTGTTGATCGTCGAGGTGTTTGGGTCAATTGCCAAGATTCGCCCCGGCGATTACTTCCATTACACCGAGAACGAACAGCCGCTGGTAAAGGAGTTGCTCGATATCCGCAAGAACCTGCCGAAACTGAACAAGCTCGAGGCGTATCACGATGCGCTGGAACGCAAAGAGGATGCCCAGCACATGTTCACCCTGGGCATGTTGGAATTGCCGGAGAAGGCGAAGATCGAGCATCTCTATTGGGAAATCAGCCTGGAAGTGGTAGAGAGCTTTAAAGGCCAGGCCTATGTGCCCGAGGAAATCCGCAAGCTCGAAGACAGCCTGGGGGACCAGTACCTGTGCAATTTTTCTGTGTTCCAATCCTTGCTGGACCACTGGGCGCTGGGCCAATTGTTCCCGGTGATGCCCATTAGCAGACTTCACGAACGGCCCACACGCGAAGCCACGCTGGTGGATATCACCTGCGATTCCGATGGGCAGGTCAATAAGTTTATCGACCTGCGCGACGTGCGCGACACCCTCTCGCTGCACCCGCTGCACGCCAATGGCAACGGCATGCCCGACCCGTACTACCTCGGCTTTTTTCTCATGGGCGCTTACCAGGATATCATGGGCGACCTGCACAACCTGTTTGGGCGCGTCAATGAAGTTCACGTCTTTCTCGATCCGGACGAACCTGCCGGCTATTACGTCGAAGAAATTATAGAAGGCACGACGATCGGGCAGGCGCTCGACTCGGTTCAATACGATGAAAAGGAACTCAAACGGCAGATGAAAGCGCAGGTCGATGAGGCGATCAAATCGGATCGGATGAAACCCTCGGAAGCCATGCGGCTGCTGGATGATTACGAGCGAGGACTTAAGGAGTACACGTATCTCAGCTTTTGAAGGCCCCCCCTAATGAGCCAGCGCGCTCCGACCCCGCCCGCCCGCGTGCCCCGGTGATGGCCGAACAGGTTGCCCATCCCGACCTGCTGCCGTCGTTGGGCCTGCTGGCGCGCGGCCTCTCGGCGCTATTCTGGGGCCTGCCCCTGGGGTTGGTGGTGTGCTTCAATACCGTGAGGGCAGAGACCTTGCGCTCGATGGGTGTGGCGCCGCCACTGGCCTGCACCGGCCTGCTGGTCTATGGCCTTTGGAAATTGGGCGGATTCCAAAAGCAGGAACGGGTGTGGCGCAACGCCCTGGATAGAGCCCGGGTTCTGAGCCTAATCAATTTTGGCCTCAGCCCTTTCCTGTATTGGTGGAACAAGGTCCCGGGCAATAGCCTGTTTTTGGTGATGGTCCTTTTGATGGGGTTTTCGGCCTTGCTCTTTCTTGCGAGCCTGAACCTGGTGTTGCAACGGCTCGGGGCCATGTTGCCCGACGAAACCCTGCGGCTGGAAATAAAACAATTTACCAAGCTCAATCTCAATCTGCTCGCCGTCACAGTCCTGATTGGCCTCGCATTTCTTGCCCTCAATCACTGGCCAAAACTCCTGTTAGTTTCCCCCCTGTACGGGCTCAAAGCGCTCCTGGACCAGGGCATTTTCTGGTCGTTGGCGATGCTGGTCCCGCTGGTGTTGCTGCCCATCGCGTTGACGATGGCTTTGCTGTGGAAAACCAAGGAGGTTATTTTGGAGAATGTGTTCGGGGCCAAGCCCGCGTAGAGAGGGCCTCAGCCCAGAGCCATCTCCAGTCTTGTAATCGATGCGGGCGCAAAGACAGGACTCAATTTCCCGCCATTCACCTCGACGTTGATATCGCGCGCTTCGACGGCATGAGGCTGGTCGAATGTGTTATGAGCATGGATATCGTTGGAGGCCAAAACGCGGCCCTTTGCGGATTGAACCGCAGCGCCGCGGACGTTGATAGCCGCTTCGCGCGGCTCGGTTGGATGAGGATTGACGACCGTCAGAATCAATTGCTGGTCATGCAAAGATGCCGACCCGGCCAGCCCCGGCAGCCGCCCTCCGCTGCCTTGCCCGCCTCCAACCTGGGGCGCATCGAAAATCGCGCGCAGCGATTTGCCATGGTGATGGGCGGCGTACATTTCGAACACGTAGAAGTTGGGCGTAGCGACGAAACGCTCTTCGTGGGCCAGAAACAACGAGTGCAGGTTATTGATAAGCTGCGCCACGTTGGCCATGGCAACTTTCTCGGCGTGCCGGTTGAAAATGTCCAGGGTGAGCGCTGCGATGAGGGCATCGCGCATGGTGGAGGTTTGGCCGAAAAGGTGGGAGCGGTCAACCTGGGTGCCGGGGCGATGCCAGGCGCCCCATTCGTCCACGACCAGTTTGACATGGTGTTGGGGGTCGCGCTCAGCCATGGCGGCCCAGTGCGCCTCGATGAGAGGTTCCATTCGAAGGGCTTTGGCCAGCAGCTCATACCAATCGCCAACGGTAAAATCAATGGCATCGCCTTTGCCGGCCGTGCCGCAATAATAGTGCATCGCCCAGCCATAGAGGCTACGAATCAGGCCGCGGTCGCGCTCGGTGAGGCGCTCGAAGAATTTCCGCGTCCAATCGATGTCGCCCCCGTTCGGGCCGGACCCGATGAAGGCCAGCGGGACTCCGTAGCCGGGCACCCAGGCGGTAAAGCGGCGGAATTCCATCGCGTATTCCTCGGGAGTAAAATTGCCGCCGCAACCCCAGGATTCGTTTCCGACACCCCAAAAGCGCACGTCGAACGGTTCGGGATCGCCGTTGGCGGCGCGTTGGGACGAGAGAGTGGTTTTGCCTGCAGGCGCGTTGCAGTATTCGACCCATTGATAGAAATCGCGCGGGGTGTTGCTGCGCAAATTAGCCGCCAGATACGGCTGCGCTCCGATGAGCCTGCAAAAATGCATGAACTCGTTTGTCCCGAATTCGTTGGGGTCGAATTTTGCGGGGCCATCGGGGGCGGTTGCGAGAAAGGGGTCGTTGATCCAGAAATTGGTTCGACGGGGTCGCTGAGCGCGGGGGCCAACGCCATCGCGCCAATCATAGCTATCGGCGAAGCAACCTCCAGGCCAACGCACGACCGATGGCTTGATTCGTTTCATCTGCTTGACCAGCGCCGAGCGGATGCCGCCCTGGTTAGGGATTTTGGAGTCTTGGCCGACCCAGATACCGTCGTAGATGACGCCGCCGATGTGCTCGGTGAAGTGCCCGTAAAGGTCAGGGGAGATGGTCCCGATGGGCTCGTCCAGCAGGATATCAATCCAGGCGCCGGGTCCCGCGGCCCGTGCGGCGGGGAGAGCCAACAGAGCAGCGCTGCCAACGGCGGCCTGTTGAATAAATCGGCGTCGAGTGATCGGAATTACGGCGGGTTTTTGTTCCGGCATACGCTGGAAGGCAACCAGAGGTCCCATGCCGTGGCGAGAGATTTCTGCATGGGTGAGAATCTGTTTTTCTGCCTCGGCGGTCGGAAACTTTGAGCTTGTGACGAGTGAGCAATCAGTGCCGGGTTTGACCAAACCATTCGACAAAGTTTCCGACAAAGGAAGGCGAAAAGGGGGCTGCTCTGCCTCGGTGGCCGCTCAGAAAATTATATCGCGCGTCCTCGAAACGTGCTACACAGCCACCGATTGAATGATGAACAGCCACCTGGAAAAAGATGACGAGGGTGAACAAAGACTGGTGAAGTTGTATATGGAGTTGACCGGCAGTTGTGAGTCCGCAGCGCGGAGTGTTTTTATGCACACATGCGGCTTGGAACCAGACCCCTCGAGGCCGGCGCCCGTTCCCTTAACCCAACCCATTTCCAATGGTGAGCCTGGCAAACGACCGGGGCAGGGTGGTCTCGTGCCCATTCTGCTCTTTGGGATAGCGGCCTGGCAGGCGCTCCCTGCGGCAGCAGCGCCTTCGACGACTCCCCCGCCCGAGCACACCCTGATTACCACGCCACTCTCATTGGCCGATGCGGTCAACCTGGCCCTGACCCAGAATCCAAGCATCCAGCGCGCTCGCAAAGACATCGAAGCGGCTCAGGGTGTGGCCATCCAGACACGCGCCATCGCTCTGCCCACCATCGGCATCAACGGCAGCTACTCCGACGCCCAGCGCTCCGATATTGATAGTTTCCAGGGCCCGGGCTTTACTTTCGGCACCACGGAAAACTGGGTTTCCCAGCTCAAGCTCGTCCAGTCCATCTATGAAGGCGGACGCATCCTCTCGTCGCTGCGCGCGGCGCGCCTGACGAGGCAGCAATCCATGTTGAATTACCAAACCACCGTCGCCGACACGGTCCTGAACGTCGAATTGGCCTATTTCGACGTGCTCATGGCGGCCCAGCAGATCACCGTCCAGGAGGCCTCCGTCGAGCTGCTCACCCGCGAGCTGACCGACACCAACCGGCGCTTCGAAGCCGGGACCGTTCCCCGATTCAACGTTTTGCGCGCTGAGGTCGAGCTGGCCAATGCCCGGCCCAAACTCATTAACGCCCGCAACAGCCTGCGGATTTCCAAAAACAACCTCGCCAATCTCCTCGGGTTCAACATCCCGCGCGAGACGTTCCAGGAGATTCCGCTCAACCTCTCAGGCCGCCTCGAAGCCGACCCGTTCGAACTGGAACTCACCCGCGCGCTCAACCTGGCCCTGGAACGCCGCACCGAGTTGGGCTCCCTGCGCAAAGCACAGGCCCTTCGCAAGGAGGACCTCGTTACCGCCAAAGCCGGTTACAAACCGAGCTTGCAGGGCTTCGTCGGCTATGACACCCACAACTCCGTGCTCAGCCAGGACCTCGGCGCCGAACTCCATGGCTGGATCGCCGGCGCTCAGCTCACCTGGAACCTCTTTGACGGCCTCCGCACCCAGGGCCGCATCCTGGAAGCCACCGCCAATTACGAACGCGCCGAGGTGGACCTCGACGACACCACCCGCAGGATCGAATTGGAAGTGCGCACTGCCTACTCCAATTTCATCGAGGCGCGCGAGGTGCTGGAATCGCAAAAAAAGGTCGTCGAAGAGGCCGAAGAAGCCCTTCGCCTGGCCCGGGCCCGGGAACAAGCCGGCACAGGAACCCAACTGGACGTGCTGAGCGCGCAGACAGCCCTCACCGATGCCCGCAGCACTCAAATCCAGGCCCTCCACGACTACGACGCCGCCCGCGCCCGCCTACAACGCGCCGCCGGCTTGAATCTGCCGGAGTAACCTGCGGAGCGGGCGCGTCCCCAGCTAAAATAAGCGCACTGCATCGCGACGTTCCCGGGACTCGCTTCTCACAAAAGATTTCCTGCCGAATCGGTTTTGGAAGCCGCATCACGCCACCGCTCCACCCCAATCCTTCGGAGAATCTCCGTGTCACTGGTCGGCTTGGTTTCGGGCGGGAGCGAGTTTTCCGGCGCACGGTCGAGCCACAGCCAATAACCGCTTAGAGCTGCGGTGATCTCGACGAACCGCTCAAAATCCAACGGCTTTACCAGAAACGAGTTCGCTCCCAGTTTGTATGCCAGGCTCACATCGCGGATTTCATCCGAGGAGGTCAGCATGACCACTCGCAAATTGGGCAATGAGGATTCCTGGCGAATCCATCGCAACACTTCAAAACCGTCAATGCCCGGCATCTTTATATCCAGCAGCACCAGCGAGGGAATAGGATACTCACCACGGTTAGCGAAAGGACCTTTGCCCTGTAGATAAGCGATGGCTTGCTCGCCGTTTCTAACCACTTGCACCGGATTGAGAACTCTGCTTTTGGTAAACGCCCGGCGAATTAAGAGAGCGTCATTTTCCTGGTCTTCAACGAGCAAGATGACGGGGTGATCAGGCATATAAGCCACATTCAACTAACCCATCCAGAATGCCTTCTGTATGGGGTGAATACCCTAAACCCCGCCTACGAATGACGCGCGAAGTCGTATCCTGCAATGACCAACACGATCCTGACGAAAACCAGAAAAGCACCCTCGCGCGGTCCCCATCCGACTGAAGAGCAAACGGCGGGCCACTCCCATCTTCTACATCGCAGGTCCCTGTGATATCAGGGTCCCCAGGAATTTCCCAGGAGTCCGTTTCCCCTGCGCCCCTTGCTCAAAGCTGGTTGACAGTAGATAGTCAAACGTACATCATTAATATAGTGAATTACGCCCGGCATGGTTTGCGACGTTCCAAGTACCTGAAGGCGCCCCGCCAGACGCTCCCTGCCGGCCTTGGGCTCCTTGCCCTCGAGGGCTAACCACGGGCTTCTGATCTATGTCTCCCTCCGCCCGAACCCTCCCATACCGCTTCCGTGGCCTGATGGCTGCCCTGCTTTGTGTGGGGCTGGCCCAGCCGGTTTTGGGGCAGATGGTCGATTTGAACGGCAACGGGATGAGCGACATCTGGGAGTTGATTTACGGGGCAAGCAATCTCGATCCGAAAGGCGATGCGGATGCAGACGGGGCATCGAACTGGCAAGAGAGCATCGCCGGGACCGACCCGTTCGATACGAACTCCGTGCCAAAGATCACGTTGAGCGTTGTTTCCGGGACCAACTTCAACGTGAGCATGCCCAGCGCGCTGGGCAAACAATACCAATTGGAGAGCGTCGAGCCGTCCGGGCCGGGCGGTTGGTCCAATTGGACTACTGAAGCCAGCCTCATTGTCCGCACCGGCTCGGTCGTCACCCTCAGCGGCTCGACCGGTCCTGCGCCCAAGTTATTCCGCATCGCCATTTCCGATGTCGATACCGACGGTGATGGCGTCAACGATTGGGAGGAATACCAGCTCGGCCTGGACCCGATGAACCCGTACAGCAACGGCCAAACCGACGGCAACGGCCAGCTCGTGGGCGATTATGCCTATGTCGTTGGAAAGCTCGCAAACCAGAATGTCCTGGCCATCAGCGCTACGGACCCGACCGCAATCCAGCCTGACCCGGGGCAGTTCCCACTCAATTCGGGTTTAATCACTATTACCCGGGGCGGCTTCCCGCTCAATGCCATCACGGTGAATCTGGGGCTGGCGGGGCCCGGGCCCGGCATCGCCATCGAAGGGGTCGATCACGCCCCCCTGCCGCGTTCCATCGATTTCCCGGTCGGTTCCAGTTCTCAAGTTGTTTCCGTCATGCCCCTGGCCGACACTAACTTAATGGCCCCTGTTCTGGCCAAGCTCCGCCTCCTTCCAGGGGCCGGATACAAACTGGGGATGGCCAGCAATGCCAGCATTCTGATTTATCCCTCGGCCACGCCAACCGGGACAGGTTTGACCGGCCAGTACTTCACCAATTCGAGCGCCACGTACTCCAGCAGCGCTAACTTCGACCCAGCCAGTTTTGTCATGACCCGCCTGGACCCGGTGGTGGACTTTCTCTGGGGCAACTTTACAACCCCATTTGCGAACAGCGGCTATTACACCGTCCGCTGGACGGGGCAGGTCCAGCCACAGTATTCGGAGACTTATTATTTCGATGCGAACACGGATGACGGGGTGAAACTGTGGGTGAACGACCAGCTCATTATTGACCACTGGGTTCCACAAGGCGCCTCGGATTCCATTGGCACGATCACTCTGCAGGCGGGGGTTCGCTACGACATCCGGATGGATTATTTCCAGGGCGGTGGCAACGCCGCAGCGCATTTGTATTGGTATAGCCCGAGCCAGCCCAAGCAGGTCATTCCGAGCGAGCGCCTCTATCCCGCCAGCACGCCCCCGACGCCGACCGCCGTCACTAGCCCACTGAGCGCAATCGCATTTTTAGGGCAACCATTCAGTTTTGCCGTCACCGGCGCTAATTCGGCCAATTCCTACACTGCCGGCGGCCTGCCGCCGGGCTTAGGCTTTAGCCCCGCTTCGGGCCTCATCAGCGGCACGCCAAACCTCGCGGGTGATTTCCAGGTAACTCTCACAGCCAGCAACTCGGTCGGCCTGGGTGCCTCGGTGCTCGATCTCCAGGTGCTCGATACGGGCAGTTCGGTCGTGCGCGAGGTCTGGCTTGGCGCACCAGGCACCAATGTCGCCGATATTCCTCTGAACACGCCCGCCAGCCTCACCAACACCCTGGGCACCCTGGAAGGCCTCACCGATTTTGGCGATAATTATGGCGAACGGATTCGCGGCTATCTCACGGCCCCGGTCACAGGCAATTACTATTTCTGGCTTGCCGCGAGCGACTCGGCGGAACTTTGGATTTCAAACGACAGCGAGCCGGTCAACAAGGTGAAGCGCGCTTACGTCCTGCCGATACCTAACCCTGCCCCGCCGCCCACGAACGGGACTGCCCCGCGCCAATGGAACTTGCAAACCAACCAGCGTTCCGGGTGGCTGTCGCTGGTTGCAGGCCAGCGCTATTATCTCGAGATTCTGCACAAGGCTGGGGCGGGAGCGGCGGATAACTGGTCGGTGGGTTGGCTCCAGGACCCGACCGGCACCAATACCACACCCGCAGGCGTAGTGCCTGGCTACGTTTTGTCCCGGTATTATCCGTTGCCTTCAGCGATCGCTCCGGGCGCCCTTTATACGGCCAACCTGCTGCCCAGCGCGACCGCCACTGGCAGCACCGGCACCGGTTCGGCTTCCCTGCGGCTCAGCCCGGATGGGACCCAGGCAGTTATTCAATACAGCTACTCAAGCCTCTCCTCACCGGTTGTCGCGTGGCACCTTCATGCCGATCCCTATCTCAACAACCCCGAGACCCTCTTGTTCGATCTCGACACCGGGGCTTTGCAACCGCAAGGCACCTTTACCTGGGCCATCGGGGCCGTCGGCACCCTCTCCGCTGCCGATGTCCTCGAGATTATTCGCGAAGGCAAGCTCTTCATGGACGTTCATACCACCCTCCATCCTGACCCTGCTGAAATTGCCGGCCACTTCCTCCCCGTCAGTGGCACTCAGAGTTTCGTCCCGCCTCCGCCGTCCCCAGCCTGGACCGACGATTCTTCCAGCTCGAACGCTGCCGCCCGGTTTCTAATTCAGGCCACCTTTGGTCCAAACCCCGACGAGGTGGCCGCCGTGCAGGCGCTAGGCTACGCGGGTTGGATCAGCAATCAATTCGCTTTGCCGCCCACTCATCACCTGCCTCTGGTTGTTGCCAACAAAAGCGCCGACCCAACCGATCCGTATCCCAGTTCGCTCACATTTAATTCCTGGTGGCAGCGATCGGTGACGGCGCCCGATCAATTGCGTCAGCGGGTCGCTTTTGCCTTGAGCGAAATCATGGTCGTCTCGGAAAACGGCGTGCTTCAGAACTATGCGACAGCCCTCTCGTCTTATTACGACACACTGCTGGACAATGCGTTTGGGAATTTCCGGGGCTTGCTTGAGGCGGTGACCTTGGCGCCGGCGATGGGAATCTTTCTGGACATGCGCGCCAATGATAAAGGGAGCCTGATCACGGGAGCCCATGCCAATGAGAATTACGCGCGCGAAGTGAATCAATTGTTTTCGGTTGGCCTGAACCGGCTCTGGCCCGATGGGACTCTGGTGATGGATTCGCAGGGCAACCTGGTGCCCACTTACGACCAGAACGTCGTCATGGGTTTTGCCAGCGCGTTCACCGGCTGGAATTATTGGCAACCCAATCAATCTAATGGCCGGTTGCCCGCCAACTTCTACCCCTCATCAAACTATACCAACCCCATGGTCCTGGTGCCCCTGCATCACGATCTGGGACCCAAGCTCCTCCTGGATAATGTCGTGCTCCCGCCCGCCTGGGGCGACCAGGCAAACCCGGCCAGCACCAACTTCGATGCTTATGGCCTGCATGACCTCGAGTTGGCGCACGATTCGATTTTCAACAACCAGAATGTGGGCCCCTTCATCTGCCGGCAGCTCATCCAGCGCCTGGTGACCAGCAATCCAAGCCGCGACTATCTTTACCGCGTTGTGCAGGCCTTCAACGACAACGGCGCCGGTGTCCGCGGCGATATGCAGGCCGTGATTCGCGCTATCCTGCTGGATTACGAGGCGCGCAGCAGCGTGTTTAGCGGGCAGCCCACCTTCGGCAAACAACGCGAACCCTTGTTGCGCGCCACAGCCACCGCGCGCGCCTTTCCGTCGCCCCCCTGGAATGCGGGGACCTATAGCGAAAATGGAGACCGCCCAATCACCGTCACCACCACCAATGCTCACCGCCTCAATAGCGGTGATACGGTTTTCCTGAGCTTCACGGACACTTCCGGCCAACCCGCGCCCGCTTCGCAGGGCTACGGGGTGACGGTCACCAGTCCAACGACCTTTACCGTAAATGCCCCTGGCCTGTCGTCCGGGACCTACACCCAGGCGCAGAACATCAGCTTTACGAACATTGTTGGCAGTACGACCAATGTTTTCACCACCAATACACTGACAGTAAGCGTTTCCGGCAACGGCCTGCTGCCCGGCGACCCAGTTTACCTGGTGTTTACAACCGGCGGGGCTTCCAATGGGCTTTACCAAATCTACGCCACCAATTCGACGTTGAGCTTTGTCCTGTTCACCCCGGATTCCGCCAACCGGAGCGGCAACTGCCTCTTGCCCAAGCTCAGCGCGGGCGGATACAGCCAAACTAAAACCAATATCACCGTCAGCATTTCCTCCGGACCGCATGGGTTGAATCCAGGCGATCCGGTCTTTATCCACTTTACCAGCGGCAGCGCCGTGAGTGGCCAATACCAGGTTGTGGCAGTGCCCGATGCAATTCACTTCACGGTGTATGCGACCAACTCGGCCACTCAAACCCAGAATAGCCTTTCGGTTTATCCGCTGGTCCAACCGCCCCTGGCGCGCTCGGGCAATGTGGTGGTCCAGGAAAGCACCTGGAACCTCAGTTATACCGACAGCAGCCTGACACAAACTCCTTTGCGCGCGCCGACGGTTTTTAATTTCTTCTACCCCAATTTCGAGTTCCCCGGCCCATTGGCTTCGGCGGGATTGACGACACCCGAATTCCAATTGACCTCGGATACGACCGTTGCCATCCAGATGAATTTTCTGGAAGGAGGGCTTCTGAACAATGGTGGCAACACCAATGGCTTGAGCAGCTTTAGCGGTGGCAACGGGTCAATCGTGCTGGACCTCGGCCCCTGGATGACCCCGTCCTACGCTGCCAATGCGGGCATTGCTTCGCTGGTCGATGCCCTCAGTTCGCTGCTCACCGGCGGTCAATTGTCCCCAACTGCCAAGACCTTCATCGTGAACTACGTCGCCAATACCGCCAATTTCCCGTACAACAATCCACCCTCCGATTCCCAATTGCGCGACCGGGTTCGAGCTGTGGTGCATTTGATTGTGACCTCACCTGACTTCACCATTCAGCAATAGATTATGGAACAGAGACCCTTTCCGTTGATGCAGTCGCGGCGCGAATTTATTCGGCAGGCGGCGTGCGCGGCTATCGGCACAGCCGCCCTGACCTCCGCCATACGCGACCTGCGCTTCATGAACGCGGCTGTGGCCCAGAGCAACATCTCCGATTACAAGGCACTGGTCTGCATCTTTCTCCAGGGCGGGAATGACTCGAATAATGTCGTCCTGCCCACCATCCAGGCCGAGTACGACAATTATGCTGCGATTCGCACCCCGGTGCTGGCCATCCCACAATCCGCCATCCTGCCTCTCTCCCCATTGACCAGCGACGGTCATGAGTACGGCCTGCATCCGTCCTGCCCCGAACTGCAGACTTTGTTTGCCGAACAAAAGCTGGCCATTCTGTTCAACACCGGAACGCTCGTCTATCCATTGACCCGCGTCCAGTACCAATCCGGCGCGCTCAGCAGGCCGCCCCAGCTTTTCTCGCATGCCGACCAGGTTACCCAATGGCAGACCTCGATTCCAGACCGGCCTCCGCTGACCGGCTGGGGCGGGCGCTGCGCCGATTTGTTGGCCGCTGTTCAGCCCAACGCGCCCATCTCATTGTCCGTGACTCTCAGCGGGGCCAATACATTCGAAGTCGGCAATACGCTCTCCCAATACTCGGTATCGACTTCCGGGGCTATTTCGCTGAGCGGCGTTAGCGGCAACCGCTTGCAGGCGCTGACCAATATTCTGGGGCTATCGTATCCGAATATGCAGGCCCAGGCCTATGCTCAAGTTGCAAAGCACTCGATCAATACCGGCGCGCTGCTCAATAGCGCGATTGCTCCCACTTCAGCGGCGAATTACTGGACGGTTCCTTTTCCGGCAAAGATCACGCCCCCCACGGGCGGCCTGGCCTTTAACTCCGCGCTCAGCCCCCAGCTCCAGATGGTGGCGCGGTTGATCGAGGCAGGCCATCGCAGCGCAGCCAGTGGAGGCTTTGGCATGCAACGCCAAATCTTCTTCTGCCAGGTCGGCGGCTACGATTTGCATACCAACCAGACTCCCGGCCCTGGCCAAACCATCATAGGCGCCCACGCCAATCTCCTGGCTGAGTTAAGCCAAAGCATGCTCGCCTTCCAGCGAGCGATGGAGCAATTGGGCCTCTCGGGTAAGGTAACGGCTTTCACAGCCAGTGATTTCGGGCGAACCTTCCCCAGCAACGGCCAGGGCTCCGATCATGGCTGGGGCAGCCATCACCTGATTCTAGGCGGGGCCGTTAAGGGCCAGCGCACCTATGGCGCATTTCCGGTGCTGACTGTCAACGGGCCCGACGACACCAGCACCGGTCGTTGGATTCCAACAACCGCTATCGATCAGTATTTCGCAACGTTGGCCACGTGGTTCGGCGTGGACAGCGGGAATCTGACGACGGTGTTCCCGAACATTGGCCGCTTCGCCGCATCCAATCTGGGTTTCATTTGAGAATCAATCGTGTCTTCGTATTGCTCTTGCTCGCCTTGGCGGGCGGATTGGCCCTGTACCTGATCGGAAGACGCCCCAACGCCGCTGGGCCGCAAACTGCAACCGAAGAGCGAACCAATCTGGCATCGACTGCGGCTGCGGAAACCTCCGCGCGGAACACGAACCTGCCACTGGTTCAGGCCGTTGTCCCTCAGCCCGCTGCACAGGTCGCCTCCGCTTCAAACGCCGGCCCGACAGCAATGGCGGCAGCGGTCGCGCCCCTGCCCCCCGAGCTGGCTAATCTTTCACCTCAAACCGTTCTGGAAAACATGCGCACCGTTATCTGGCAATATGGCTCGACTTTCGGCGGAAACCCGGTCGGCACCAATGAGGAGATCACCCGGGCGCTGCGAGGGCACAATCCCAAACAGATCAATTTCCTCAAGGCCGACGGCAACCGGGTCAATGCGAACGGCGAATTGGTGGATGTTTGGGGCACCCCTTATTTCTTCCATCAACTCTCTGGCACCGAAATGGAAATCCACTCCGCCGGCCCTGACCGCCGAATGTGGACGGCCGATGACTTGGTGATAAAGTGAGGAGTCCGTAAGATGGAACTACAGAGGGCGCTTCCGCTTGGCGTGGAGAGCGCTGAAGGCCGAGAACTCTTGAGCCGAGTAGTTGCCATAGCTCAGCAAGTTCTGAGGTTAATAGAGGTTGGGCTTCGACAAGTTTTCGACAAAGTTAAGTTTCCGACAAAGGGGGATGAGATCGTTATGAAAAGGTCCAAACTCCACTCCCTCTGAGTAGTCCATCCCACGGCCGGCTTACTCGCCCGGAGCGCTGACGACTTTCCAGCCCACAATCTCATAACGCCGCCCAGGGAAACTTCCCTTCCGCTCCAGTGTCCCGCCTTTGGCCGGGCTCCACCGCAGAACCACCTGGTTGGCTGCGCCCTTTGCCACATCGAAGGTCTCGCCGTCATCTTCGTATAATGTAAACGGGGCCGGGTTGCGGCCGAATACCTTTACTGTTATCCGGAAAATCGTGTCGCGCTCGACGTGTTGCACCGCTTCGGCAACCGGCAGGAGGGTATTCTCCCTGGCATATAAGGGCATCTCACCCGGAGAACCCGCGACCTCGACCGTTGCGCCGCCGGGATACCAGCTGCCAGTTTTGAGTTCACACCAGCGTGTACCAGTTGGCAGGGTTAATTTCCGGGTTCTGGCTTCTCCCAGCAACGGCGCGGCCAGCAAGTTGTCGCCGAACAGGAACGCATCGTCCTCAGTCCAGATTTGGTTGTCTCGAGGAAAGTCCAGCAGCAGCGAGCGCACCGGCGGCAACCCCTCCTGATGATAGCGCATAAAACCGGAGTAGAGATAGGGCAGCAGTTCATAACGCTGATTTACAATCGTACGCAGTTGACCGGCAACGGCCTTCTGTTCGGCGTCGGGAAGCAGTTGGTTGGCCTTGTTCCTCTTACCGTCATATTGCTCCCAGAGGGGATGGGGCATGAACCAAAGGTTTAAACACATCTGCGGCGCAAAGGCGCTCATCGCCACCCGATTCAGCAGTTCGTCCAGGCTGCGCCCCTCGCGCACCTCGGGTGACCAGAGCAATCCTGTGAAGGACGCATTGATGAGCTGCCGGAGGTATTGGTCGAAGGTATAAGCGTCGCTGTACAGGTTAAAAGGCAGCGGGGCCGCCAATGCCGTGGTCGCCCGCACGTCGCTCCAGGTCCGCAGATTATGCGCTTTGAAAGCTGAGAAAAGCGACCGCTGGTATAAATAGCCATAGAGTTGCGACATCTGGTCACCGTCTATTCCCGATGGAAAAATCGAGCAATAGGGGAAATTGAAGGGAGTTGCGTCATTAGGCGGTTGGCGGTCGCATTCATCCCCTTTGAAGCCCAGAATGCCTTGGCTTACGAACTCCCGGTCGTGGTAATCGGCGAAAGTCCGAAATGCTTCAGGGTCGGCAAAGTCCACCACCAGGCCGCCCCAGACCAAGAAATCTCCCGCGCGCGGTTTTAGCGGCGCGAATAATGGAGAACTCGGGTTCAGGTAGGCGTGCTCCCACAGATTCATTTTAAACCCTGCCTGGCGCAGTTCCTGGATCATTTTTCCCGGCTCCGGGAAACGCTCCTTCGACCACACGAGCGAACAGGAATAGGCGTGTGATTGCCACCCGGGCTCCAGACCGATCATATCACACGGGATATTCATCGACCGCAGCGCACGCGCTGTTTGCAAGACAGCAGCCTGGTCCGCGCTCGTGAAGGTCCGGTACTTCAGGCCCAAACCCCACAACGGAGGAATCGCTCCACCGCCCGAGAACAGGTTGTAACGCTCGACGGCTTCACGAATCGTTGGCCCGCCAAACACGTACACGTCCACTCCTTCCGAATCGCAAGGAATGTCGAAAATCACTTCTGTCCGCCCCCGCGCCGGACGCGCGGCATACAATTGCCGCTCGGAGGTTTTGAGGTCTGGTGAGTTGTCTTCGCTCGCCACGGTGGCCTGGTTGGGAGTCAATCTCGCCACCTGCACGTTGGGGACCCGGGCGGTATCCACGTAGATGCCGTAGCCTTTTGTGCTCAGATAAAAGGGCACCGGCCCGTGGCTAGCCCCGGTCTTGCCCACCACCCCGGCGCAAACCGTCAGATGCTTGAACAACCCTTTTTGTTCATACGCCCCAGGGTCCAGCCCAAAACCGTAAATCTGTTCCCCGGTTTCATTGCAAGGGACATAAACCGTGGTGCGCGAAGGAGTGATGCGGCATCGAATCAACTCGGGCCCAATTGGCGCTGTGCCAACAGCGGGCAGAGCTTCAAAGGCCTCCACGCGCGGACCCGATTCCCGCACCGCCACCGGCGTGAACCGCTCGGGCGTTCCGAAGCGCACGCGCCAAACCCCGGGAAGCACCTGCTCGACTTGCGCCTTTGGCCAACCGCTGGAGGGAGGCGCCGGATTGGCCGCCGCGGCGGATGCTTGGAACGCCGAGCGGGACAGACCTGCGGACATGGCCGCAAACAGCGTGAACAGCAAGAGAGGGTTTCGCATAATCTTGCCCAGGATTCAGGTTTTGTTCGCTGGCTTTGTCAATGATGAAGCTGGAGTAATGTCCTGATTTCAGCGTTGGTAAAGGATGTTGCCGTCCATGACAGTGAGCAAAACCTTAGCCTGGTTTATTTGAATGGGATCGATCTTGTATAGGTCCCTGTCCAGGAGGACCACATCCGCAAGCTTCCCGGGCGTGATGGTCCCTTTTGCCTTATCGCAAAACTCGGCATAGGCGGAACCGAGGGTGTAGGCGCGCAGGGCTTCATCGAGAGTAATCCTCTGCTCGGGGAACCAGCCGCCGGGATATTTGCCATCGAGAGTCTGGCGGGTCACGGCGGCTTTGATCCCTTCCAGCGGATTGAGCGGGGCAACCGTCCAGTCCGACCCGAACGCCAGCACCGCCCCGCTATCGAGGAGCGAGCGGAAGGCGTAGGCGCTTTTGGCCCGCGCCGGGCCGATTCGCTTTTCGCACCAACGGCCATCGTCGGCCGCATGGTAGGGTTGCATCGAAGCGATGACCATTTGCCTGCCAAACCGAGGGATATCGGTGGGCCGCAGATGCTGCGCGTGCTCGATTCGGAACCGGCGGTCCGCGGCGCCATTTTTCTCAGCCACCGCTTGGTAAAGGTCCAGAATTCTCGAATTGGCCTCGTCACCGATAGCATGGATCATCACTTGCAACCCGAGGCGGTCTGCCCTTTCCACCCGCTGGAACATGATCCCTTCCGGGAGCATCTGGTCGAACAGCAGCCCCCGGTTCTCCGGTGCGTCGCTATAACCCTCAAAAAACAAGGCTGTTGAGGAACCGAGGCTGCCGTCTGCGAACCCTTTCAAACCGCCAAAGCGCAGCATATCCCCGCCGAAGGCTGCACGGACACCGGCCTTGGCCAGGACGTCCCAGGAAACAATCGAGTGGAGCGCATAGATGCGCGTTTTCAACTCGCCCCGCTGGGCCATGAATTGGTAAAGGCCAACGTCTTCACCGGCGGACACATCGGTAAGGCTTGTCACGCCCGCTTGCGCGGCGTGGCGGGTTGCGGCCAAGGCAGCGGCACGTTTTTCTTCGAACGTTTTCTCCGGGATCACCCGTTCCACCAAACTTTGGGCGGCATCCTTGAGCAGGCCCGTCGGTTCGCCGCTCGCACAGTCTCGCACGATTACCCCTCCCGGTGGGTCTGGGGTTTGTTTGGTTATTCCGGCAAACCGCAGCGCCAGGCTATTGGCCAGCGCCATGTGGCCGTCCAGCCGATTGATAAACACCGGGTAATCGCGCAGCACCGCATCAATCACTGCTTTGGTTGGCAATGGCGCGCCGGGCCACTTTTCGTGGTCCCAATCGCCTCCAAGAATCCAACTTCCCTTCGGGAGCCTGGCCGCATAATCGCGCACACCGTCCGCCAACTCATCCAGAGAAAGGGTTTGGCGCAAATCGACATTCCCCAGCGAAAAACCACCAGCCAGGAAATGCACATGCGAATCATTGAACCCGGGTAAGAGGGTATTTCCTCCAGCGTCAATCGTCCGTGTTCGAGGTCCCGCTAATGTTTGGGTTTCAGCCGTCGAACCCACTGTGGCAATCCTGTTGCCCAGGATTGCAACCGCTTCGGCAATGGGTTGAGTCGTGTCCATGGTGTGGACCGATGCGTTGAAAATGACAAGGTCGGCAGCAATTAGCCCGGTCCTGCTTTGAGATGGAGAGTTCAGCAAGAGATATTTAGTCATCCGAGGGGTGGATGTCACGTTCCGAATCCTCGAAGTTTCTTTTGGTTGCGGGTTTGGCGCGCTAAGTCCTAGATTGGCCGGGTGGCGATTGTTGGCTATTGCCTCTGCGCGCTTATTGGATATTTGCTGGGCTCGATCCCAAGCGGGTTCTTGGCCGGCAAAACTCGGGGCATTGACATTCGCAAAACAGGCAGCGGCAATATTGGAGCGACCAATGTGTTTCGGACCCAGGGCATGCTTGCCGGGATTCTTGTATTGCTGGCAGATGCTTTTAAGGGGTGGGTGGCAGTCACCCTGGCGGCGGGGGTCATTTGCAACAGTCTGTATCCGGCGGCTTCACCGCTCGAACGGGAGTGGTTCGAAATCACGGCGGGTTTGTCGGCGATTCTGGGTCACAATTACACCTGCTGGCTTGGCTTCCGTGGCGGCAAAGGCATCGCCACCTCAGCCGGCGTCCTGGCGGCCCTGGTCCCTTTGGCTTTGATCATTATCCTGGTTATTTGGGCTGTCGTGTTGCTCCTCACCTGCTATGTTTCCCTGGCTTCGATGATTGCCTCGTTTGCCCTTCCCTTTGCTGCCTGGTTGACCGGGCGAAGCACCAATCTCATCGTCGTGACGGCCGCTATGGCTGCCTTGGCCATTTTTAAACACAAATCCAACATCCAACGCCTGCTCAACGGGACCGAGAACCGCTTTGGCCGCAAGGGCCAGCCCGCGGGAGGGCACTCGCCCGAATCCACCTCATGAACATCACCATACTGGGCGCAGGCGCATGGGGGACAGCCTTGGCGCGTCTTCTTTACCAGGGAGGAAATCAAATCACCCTCTGGGGTCACAAACCCGAGTGGTTGCATGAAATCCGCCAGACCCACCGTAATGAGCGCTTTTTGCCGGGGATTGATCTGCCGGCGGATTTGCTGCTCGAACCGGGCCTACCGGAGGCCGTTGATCGAGCGGAATGTGTTGTCGTGGCTGTGCCGTCCCAGCCCTTTCGCCAGGTGACCCTTCAGTTGAAACATTACTCCGGCCCGCTCGTCAGCGTCACAAAAGGAATCGAATACGATACAGGGCTGACCATGTGCGGCATTCTGGCTCAAAACGCGCCGCAAGCCAAATGCGCGGCGCTTTCAGGGCCCAGCTTCGCAATCGAGGTCGCCCGGGACATACCCACCGCCATCGTTGCCGCCAGCGAGGACCCCACCACCGCCGCGCTGGTCCAGACTCTGTTCAGCCGGCCCACTTTCCGCGTTTATACCGGCCAAGACGTCCTCGGGGTCGAGCTGGGTGGCGCTCTCAAGAATGTCATCGCTTTGGCTGCAGGCGTTAGCGACGGGCTGGGTTTTGGGGACAATTCCAAGGCGGCGCTTGTGACACGCGCTGTTGTGGAAATCCGCCGCTTGGGCATAGCCTGCGGCGCCGAGCCCGAGACTTTCACCGGTTTAAGCGGGTTGGGCGATCTCATGGTCACGTGCTTCTCGCGACTGAGCCGCAACCGCGGGTTTGGGGAGCGTGTTGGCCGTGGAGAAAAGCCTGCGGACATCGCAGCCGGCATGGTGGCCGTGGCAGAAGGCTATCCCACCGCGCGTTCGGCCTACCAACTGGCCCGCAAACACCGGGTCGTCACCCCGGTCATCGACGAGGTCTTCGCCATGCTCTATGAGCAGAAAAATGTCGCCCAGGCTGTGCGGGACCTCATGACGCGCGATTTAAAGCCCGAAAGCTGACGCGCGCGTTCACCAGTGATCGTAGCAGCCGACGTCAGGAGGCTCTACTTTTTTTCGGCCTCCGGCTTGGCCCTGTGAAACTCAGGGCTAAGGTCACAGCCTCCTGGCGCCGGCTGCTACGCGCGAGGATTAACATCACTTGGGCGAAGAACCGCCCCTCAATAGGAAGACAGGCGTGATCGTCCGTAATTTTTCTGCGTGACTTGATGGCGTGGGTTCATTAGAAGGGTATAAGCCGAATAGGCGCAAAATGGGTCATTGATTAAAAAAATGGGTCAAACGCATGCATATAAAGTCGTATAAATTGCGGGGGATGGCCGTCGATCACGGCGCATCCAAGTCCATGGATTTGGAGTTGGAATTCGAAGACGAGCGGGCGTTCGTCATTTGGGATTCGTTCGAGTTAGGCAGTTACAGGCTCAAAGCCAGGATCGAGATCGACCCGGAATTGTTGCAGGAAGGGACCGGAGGCGGGTGCGATTATTATTACCAGGGCCCACTGGTGTTGCCGCGCCCTGAGAATAACTGATGCCCCTATCGCTGTTGCTGCAGACCAAGTCGCGGCCAGCCACTAGAGAGAAGAGCTTCTACCGCGGAATACGCGGCCTTCACCCGGTTTTTCCGCGCATTCGGCGGTTCGAAGAATTCCGTTAGGCGAGACTTTGAGGCGCCCAGGGGCGTCCGATGGCCCTAGCCAACCCCCGCCCCCTCTGTTAGCTTCCACGCGCCTATGAGTTTCTGGGGTAAGTGGATTTCCGATTGGCTCGAAGGACTGGGGCAGTTGACGCTGTTGACCAAAGACACAATGGCCTCGCTGCTGACCTTCAAAGTTGCCTGGAGGGACCTGTTGTACCAAATCTACTTCGTCGGAGTCAAATCGCAGTCGGTCGTCCTGATTACCGGCGCCTTCACCGGGATGGTGCTGGCGGCTCAAACGTATCTGCAGTTTCACAAGGTCAAAATGGATACCGCGACCCTGGCGGTCGTGAGTGTGTCGATGTGCAGCGAACTGGGCCCTGTTCTGACCGGGTTGATGGTAGCGGGCCGAGTGGGAGCAGCCATTGCGGCGGAGTTGGGTACCATGAAGGTCACCGAACAGATCGACGCGCTGCGAACTCTGGCGACGCATCCGGTGGATTACCTGGTGGTGCCCAGGCTGCTGGCGCTGCATGCCGCCCTGCCGCTGCTAACTGCAGAATCCATCACCGTGGGCATCTGTGCGGGCTATTTGGTTGGAGTTTACTTGTACGGCGTCGATCCCACCTATCTCTGGTACAACATGATTAAATACACCGGCGTCATCGATGTCGCCGTTGGACTCATAAAGGCCCTCATTTTTGGCGGGATTATTGCCATTGTCGGGTGTTACAAGGGCATGTTTTGCGGCGAAGGGGCCGAGGGCGTTGGACGCGCAACAACCGAAGCGGTCGTTTATTCGTCCATCACGATTTTGATCACCAATTTCTTCCTGACTCTGGTCCTGGGGAAGATTTTTCATACCGTGTAAGATGATTGAGGTGCGTCAGTTGAGCAAAAGCTTTGGGAACCATAAAATCCTTGATGGCGTCAGTTTCCAGATCGAAAAGGGCGAATCAGTCGTCATCATTGGACGGAGCGGCGGCGGCAAGAGCGTGCTGCTCAAGCATCTGATTGCGCTGCTCAAGCCTGATTCAGGCGAGGTCTTGATTGAGGGCGAAAATATCGTGCCTCTGGACGAGCGGCAACTCCTGCGTATCCGTCACAAATTCGGGATGCTCTTCCAAAGCGCCGCCTTGTTCGACTCGATGACCGTCGCCGAGAATATCGGATTTGCGTTCCGGCGGGACCGCTCGCTGCCCGAGAGCGAGGTTGCCAGGAAAGTGGCCCATGTGCTGGACTTGGTTGATTTGCCAGGAATCGAGCAGAAGAATCCCTCCGAGCTTTCGGGCGGCATGCGCAAACGGGTCGGGCTGGCCCGAGCGATTATTTATGAGCCGGAGATTGTATTGTATGATGAACCCACAACCGGCCTCGACCCAATCGTCTCGGATAGCATCGATAAGCTCATGCTCCGGGTGCGCGATCTGCTCAATGTCACCACCGTCGTCGTCACCCATGATATGCGCAGCGCCCGCCGGCTCGGCCAGCGGATTCTCATGCTGCATGAAAAAAGGATTTATACGACCGGAACGGCCGAGGAGATTTTTGCGTCGCAAGACCCCATCGTTCGGCAGTTTGTTGAGGGGGTCTCGGACGACGGACCAGCACAATTATAGATGAGCGTCTTTTCAAGATTAGAACCGGAATTTTATGAGTAAATCGCGGCTTGAATTGAGAGTGGGCGTGTTTGTGGCTATCGGCCTGGTGCTGCTGGCAGCGCTGCTGCTGGAGTTCAGCAAGGGAATGACTTTCTTCCGCCCAACCTACGATATTTACCTGCGCGCGAGCAATGTCGGCGGCTTAAAGGTCAGGGCAGGCGTCCTGATGTCAGGCGTGCAGGTGGGCACCGTGTCTGACATTGCGCTGGCCAATAATGGCAAGAGCGTCACCATCACTTTGCGAATCTTTGCGCAGTATAAGGTTTACAAAGACGCCCTGTTTGTC
Source organism: Verrucomicrobiia bacterium (assembly GCA_035946615.1). NCBI lineage: Bacteria > Pseudomonadati > Verrucomicrobiota > Verrucomicrobiia > Verrucomicrobiia bacterium. The sequence continues at coordinate 144,509 of DASYZB010000105.1, read as the reverse complement.
ATCGAGCAATCCGGCTTTTTAGGCGATCAATACGTCGCCATCGAACCTACCGACAACAAAGCCCCCCCATTCAAGAACGGAGATGTAGCCCGAGCCGAGGCGCCCTTTAACCTGCAGGAGTTTACCCGCTCCGCCAGCGGGTTCATCATGCGTATCGATGAGACAGTCAAAAGGCTCAATGCCGCCCTGAGCGAGGTCACCGGCACTCTGCTCAATCCGCAAACCCTCACCAATCTCTCGCTGACCGCAGCCAATCTGCGCGCAGTCTCAGACCGCGCCCTCACGACGGTAGGCAACATCGATGGCTTGGTAAATTCGAACAGCTTGTCCGTTTCCGAGTCGGTCAGCAACCTGTCGCTCTTTTCGGGCCAACTCAACCAGTTCGCCGGAGACCTTCGCGGGTTGGTCCAAAGCAACCGCACCGAAATCCACGCAGCGGTGAAAAATGTTGAAACCTCGACAGAAGTGTTGAAATCTGTGATGACTGACATGCGGGCAGGGAAGGGGTTGGCCGGGAACCTGCTCGAAAACCAGCAACTAGCGGCTAAAATGACGCAAATCGCCGATAACTTGAGCATTACCAGCAGCAACCTGAATCGTCTTGGATTGTGGGGCGTCTTGTGGCGTCACAAACCGCCCCGGACCAATGCCCCGGCGGGGCCAGCCGCCCCAATCACCGCCCCCAAGAACCCTTTTGATTAAGCCCTATGATGGCGCTCTGGGTAATCCGCATCCTCTTTCTGGCCCTGTGTACACTGGGGGGCTACGCCATCAGCCAGGTCCGCGAGGAGTTCGTAATCGTTTCCAATGGCGCCCTCCTGGGGATGGTTATCGGATTCGGCTTCGGCTGGCTGATGATAGCGATTGATGAGATGCTCAAGGGGTTTTCGTTGCGGGCCTTTTCAGCCACCACTTTCGGCCTGCTCCTGGGCACGGTGGTGGCCCTGCTCATCGACCACTCGGGCCTCTTCGAGCGGGCTGACGAGATGCACCGCTGGATCATCCGCCTGTGCCTGTTCCTGAGCTTCAGTTATATTGGCATCGTGCTGGCCATGCGCAGCAACAAGGAGGATTTTTCCCTCATTATTCCCTATGTCCGTTTTGCGCCCCAAAACAAACCGGACAACCTCCTGCTGCTGGACACCAGTGCCATCATTGACGGGCGCGTGGCGGACTTAATCGAGGCCAATTTTATCGAGGGCCTCATAGTGGTTCCGCGATTTGTTCTCAAGGAGCTTCAACAAATTGCCGATTCCAATGACCCCGTCAAACGCGCCCGGGGCCGGCGCGGCCTCGAGATGCTTAACCGCATCCAGCGGAACAACCGCAACGAAGTCAAAATCCACGACGGCGATTTTCCCGACGAAACGGGGGTCGATGCCAAACTGGTGCGGCTGGCGCGCAATCTCAAGGCCAAGCTCTATACCAACGATTTTAACCTGGGCAAGATTGCCGAACTGCAATCGGTTAACTACGTGAACTTGCACGAGTTGGCCAAATCCTTGCGCACGGTGTTGCTGCCGGGCGAAGTGCTCTCGTTGCGAATCGTGCGCGAGGGCAAAGATAAAGGCCAGGGCGTCGGCTACCTGCCCGATGGTACCATGGTGGTCGTCAATCGCGCCCAACCCTGCATCGGCCAGCAGGTCGAGGCCCAGGTGCAGAGCCTGCTCCAGACGGGCGCCGGGGTGATTGTATTCGCCGAACTCAAACAGCCCCTTCCGGCTGTCCCTGCAGCTTGAACCTCCCTGCACGACTTCGAGCCGTCCTCCCAGCGGACGAACTCAGCTTCGACCCGGCTGTGCTGGCCAGTCACTCAGGAGACAAATGGTTCGCTACGCACCGGCCTGATGCGGTTGCTTTGCCCCGGACCACCCGCTCGGTTTCGGTCTTGCTGCGCTTTGCCAATCGCCATCGGATTCCGGTTACCCCTCGAGGCGCCGGTTATGGGTATGTGGGAGGGTGCGTCCCGGCCCGCGGCGGTATTGTGCTCTCCCTCGAACGGATGAATCGGATTAAGGAAATTTCCGTTGCCGATTTTGTTGCGGTGGTCGAACCGGGGGTCACCACTCAAAAGCTCCAGGATGCTGTGGAAAAACGCGGCCTGTTTTATCCCCCCGACCCAGCCAGCAGGGCCAATAGCGCCATTGGCGGCAACATTGCCACCAACGCCGGCGGCCCGCGCTGCCTTAAATATGGCGTCACGCGCGATTATGTCCTGGGCATCGAGGTCGTCCTGGCCGGCGGCGCCGTGGTTCGCCTCGGTGGCCGAACGCACAAGAATAAAACCGGTTTTGAACTGCACCGGCTATTCGTCGGCTCCGAAGGGTTGCTTGGCGTGGTGACCGAGGCCACATTGAAACTCCTCCCGCTGCCTCCATATCGGGCTTGTCTGGCTGTTGGTTTTTCTTCAATGCGCGCTGCCGCGCGCTGTGTACGCGGGATTTTAGACGCCGGCCTTCTGCCCGCCGCGCTGGAATTGGCTGATTCTTTTACGCTCGCGGCGGCTTACCGCCGCCTCACCCAACTCGCCATTTGCGAGCCGCAGCCCACGGCTCAGCCTTCCAGCACCATCCGGCGGCTGCGCAATTGCAGAGCGCATCTGATCGTGGAACTTGATGGCCAGATCCGCTCCGTCAAAAGCGAGGCTGGTCAGTTGAAACAACTACTCGCGCGATTCCGGCCACTGTTCCTGGAAACCGGCCTTGGTTCCAATCGGTGCGAGGAGATGTGGCAAATCCGGCGGGAATTCTCCTACGCTTTGCGCGACACCGGGCTCACCAAGCTCAACGAGGATATCGTGGTTCCGCGCGGACGGCTCGAAGACCTGTTTGCCTTTGCCGCCCGTTTGCAGAACAAGCACGACGTTGCCGTTGCGTGTTTTGGCCATGCCGGGGACGGCAACATCCACACCAATATCATGGTTGATTTCAACCAACCTGGGGCAAAACAGCGCAGCAAGGCTGCCCTGGATGACCTGTTCGGCCAGGTGCTGGCCTGGGGCGGGGCCATTACGGGTGAGCATGGCATTGGCCTGGCCAAATTGCCTTGGTGGCCGAAGGCTGTCTCGAAAGAAGCGCGCGCATTACACCGGACCATTAAGCACGCGCTCGATCCAAAGGGGATACTTAACCCGGGCAAGTTCCTGTAGAACAGGGGCAAACCTTGGCAGGAGACGAGCGTAAGGCGTCTCTGATCAAGATTGTGAGCTGGCCGCTTTGGTTCACCCGGAAGTTGCTGACCAGAGACTCCTTACGTCGTCTCCTACAATCAGGAATGGTGGCTCGTTGCTTCGGCCCTGTCATTCCCCGAAATAGAATGGCCGCCATTTCACGCGCGGCTTGACATTGGGTCCATACCCCCTTCTACTGAGCGCCGTTAACACATCTTTGACTAATCCCCGGAACGCTTATGATCGATCTCAACCAGCTCGAAGTTTGGTTCGTCACCGGCAGCCAGCATCTTTACGGTCCGGAAACCCTCAAGAAAGTCGCAGCGCATTCGCAAGAGATAGCCTCGGCGCTGGATGGCTCGTCACCCATCCCGGTCCGGGTTGCCTTCAAGCGGGTGGTGAAGACATCTGCCGACGCCCTGACCCTGTGCCAGGAAGCCAATAGCTCTCCTAGTTGCATCGGACTGGTTACGTGGTGTCACACCTTTTCACCCTCCAAGATGTGGATTCAAGGACTGAAATTGCTGCGCAAACCGATTGTTCACCTGCACACCCAGCACAATCGCGATATCCCCTGGTCCTCCATCGACATGGATTTCATGAACCTCAACCAGGCCGCCCACGGCGACCGCGAGCATGGGTTCATCATGAGCCGGATGCGCATCGAGCGGAAAATAATCGTGGGCCATTGGCAAAGCGCCGCCCTTCACCAACAGCTTGGCGCCTGGTCCCGGGCCGCAGCCGCCTGGCATGACTGGCAGGGCGCGAAGTTTTGCCGGTTCGGCGACAACATGCGCGAAGTGGCCGTCACCGAGGGGGACAAAGTCGCGGCCCAAATCCAGTTCGGCTACTCGGTAAACGGGTTTGGTGTGGGCGATTTGGCAAAGCAGGTCAAAGCGGTGGCCGACCGGGACATCGAGCGGCTCGTCTCGGAATATGAAGCGCGCTACGTGGTCGCGCCGAAGTTGCGCAAGAAGGGCCCCATGCGCCAGTCGCTTCAGGAAGCCGCCCGCATCGAGTTGGGACTTCACGCGTTTCTGTCCTCAGGCGGCTTTAAAGGCTTTACCACCACATTCGAAGACTTGCACGGCTTGGCGCAACTGCCCGGCGTTTCTGTCCAGCGCCTGATGGCCAATGGATTTGGCTTTGGCGCTGAAGGGGACTGGAAGACTTGTGCTCTGGTCCGCGCGATGAAAGTCATGGGAATTGGCCTCAAGGGCGGCACGTCTTTCATGGAGGATTACACGTATCATCTGGACCCAAAACAGTCTCTGGTGTTAGGCGCGCACATGCTCGAGATATGTCCCACCATCGCCCGCAGCAAACCATCACTCGAAGTCCACCCCCTCAGCATCGGCGGTAAGGCTGACCCGGTCCGATTGGTCTTCGACACTGCGCCCGGGCCCGCCATTAATGCCTCGATCATTGACCTGGGCAATCGCTTCCGCATGCTCGCCAACGAGGTGGAAGTGGTCGCTCCCGACAAACCTCTGCCCAAACTCCCGGTTGCCCGCGCACTCTGGATTCCAAAACCCAGCCTGGAAATTGGGGCTGCAGCCTGGATTCAAGCCGGCGGCGCCCACCATACCGGCTTCAGCCAGGCTGTCACGACCGAGATGCTTGAAGACTTCGCCAGGATGGCCGGCATTGAAATGGTTGTCATCGACCCGAGCACGCGGCTGCGGACCTTCAAACAAGAACTCAACTGGAATGAGGCCTATTACAGCCTCTCCAGGGGATGGCTTGGCTGAGAACGTTGAAAACATTTGGACAAACTGCTGATCAAAATGGATCACTCCTGGCCAAGGTAGGCATGCTGCTACGAGACACGAGCGCAGAAGGAGGGGGCAAGGCTCAGTGAATGCCGGCCGGTAGAGCCGATAGCCAAATAGAGAACCACTCGCCGATCAGGGGTCCGCTCAATTTCTGCGTTCGTGCTATCTCGTCAACGGCAAGTCAACCATTGATCCAAATCTGTACGACTTTGCGCTCAACGATCCGATGCTGGTGGATTCGTTGGGCTTGTCACCTTGCACCGACAAATGTGACGAGGACGCCAGAGAACGAAATCGAGACATCGACAGCTACGCCAAATACGGAGGACTTGTAGATCTTGGAGGGGGCGCAGTGGGGGCGCAGTGGCTGGGGCCAATCTGGCTCAAAATCAGGGTTGTCCATCCACCGACACCCATGCCTTATCTCGGCCCATCCGGCGCGACTGGCTGCCTGCCAGAATGACGGCACTGAAATTCATGTCTCAATGCGCAGTCTTCCGCCGACAAGGATTCTGGCTCGCAGACCTCCGCGTCCGCGCAAAGCGGCTTCCGCGCCCGGAGCCAAAGCCTGGTCCATCCAATAACACGGGCGGCATTCTTCCACGCCAATGAAGCGAACGCCCTGCAAGATAAACTCTTCGCCGATCAGCAGGTTCAAATCCACGCCAGCGGTGATCACGTTGCGGCGCAATACGCCGGGTGATTGGCCGCTCACGCCCAATCCGCGGCAGATGTCGTCAAACACTTCTGAGGCAAAAAATGTGATCTGGCCTTTGTAGTTTTCCTTGTGGTTGAAAAAACGGTCGTCCACGATGCCGCGCCCCGCGACACAATGAATCCCGCCGCGCTCTACGATGCGATGCGTGGCAGCCGATTGGCCATGATGACCCACGAAATTATGGCCCGAAGATATGTAGAGCCGCTGAACACAAATCTGAGTCGCGGTCATCACGGCTGTGTTCGTTTGGCGCCGCCATTGCCGTGGATTTTCCCATTGGTCTTTTCCAAAACCACCGCGCAATGTTTGTAATTCGGTTGACGTGAATACGGGTCAAAGGTCGAATGAGTCAACCGGTTTACTTCCGCGTAGTGCATCGGAATGAAAACCTGGCCGGGCTGGACTGTGGGCGTCACGAACGCCACGGCCAACAAGCTGCCTCGGCGCGAGCGAACCTGCACCAGATCATTGGGCGCAAGGCCAAGCCGCGCGGCATCCTTTGGGTTTACCTCGACGTAACAGGCCGTCGGCGACAATGCGCGCAACACATCGCTCTTGTTGGTTCGCGAACCCGTGTGCCATTGAGCCGAAGTGCCGCGACCAGTCAGCAACACACAAGGATATTCGGCGTCCGTCGGTTCGGTTAATGGACGCGGCGCGTCAAAGAAGAATTTCGCGCGCTGATCCGGTGTGAAAAAGCATCCGTCTTCAAACAAGCGCCGTTCCATTGGAGGATTTTTACGGTGGCCGTTTTCGGCCCAAGGCCATTGGATGCCTCCACATTCATCAATCATCCGATAGTCACGAATGCCTGTGATGTCGCAAGGCTGTCCGCGCGAAAGGTCCTTCAACACTTGAAACGCAGCCTCGGGAGCGCGCCATTTTTCAAACATTTTTCCGCAGCCCCAGTACTCGGCAACCAGTTGGAAAATGTGGAAATCGGCCAGCGCCAGACCCGGCGCGCGCCTAACCTTCTTCACCAGCCCGATGCGTCGTTCGGAATTGATCAGAGTGCCCTCCTTCTCACCCCACCCGGCCGCAGGCAGGAAGAGATGGGCGCGTTGCGCGGTTTCGGTGCTGGGAAACATGTCCTGCACCACCAGAAAATCCAGCTTGGCCAGCAGATCGTTGAATTTGCTTTGGTGAATCCAAGAGTGCGAGCCATTGGTGGCGATCACCCATAGCGCTCGGATTTTGCCGTCGCGGATGCCGTCCACGATCTGATCGTAGGCCCAACTTGATTCGGATGTTATCTGTTGCTCCGCGAGGCCCAGGAGCGCGCTCACTTTTGCGCGATGCGTTGGATTTTCAAAATCGTGCCCGCCGATGAGGCCGGTGATATTCGAGAAGAGCCGGGAACCCATCGCGTTGCACTGACCGGTGATGCTGTTGGCGCCGGTGCCAGGCCGGCCGATGTTGCCGGTCATCAGCGCCAGATTGATAATCGCTTGCGCCGTGCGTGTAGCCTCGTGTCCCTGGTTGACACCCATTGTCCACCAGAACGAAACACGTTTGCCATTGGCAATTGTATTGGCAAAACGATCCAGTTGTTCTTGCGTTAATCCAGACTCAGCGCAGACGCGATCGAGTGTAAACTGTTCAATGAATCTGGCAAACTCCTGGAAACCGGTCGTGTGCGCGTCCACGAAGGAACCGTCCACCGCGCCCAACGCCATCAGACGGTTGGCTAAACCATAGAGAACGGCCAAATCGCTCTTGGGTCGGAGCGCGTAATGCTGAGTAGCGGCCATAGCAGTCTCGGTGGCGCGCGGGTCCACCACAATGATTTCAGGATAGTGGGGATTGCGCATCACGCGCTGCCACATGATGGGATGGGCGATGCACGGGTTCGCGCCCACAAACACCAGAACGTCGCTCTGCTCGAAGTCCGCATAAGTGAACGGAGGCGCGTCAAAACCAAACGATTGCTTGTAGGCAACATGGGCTGTGGCCATGCACTGGCGCGTGTTGCTGTCGCAGTGCAAGCCGCCCATGCCGAATTTAAAAAGGCCCCCCAGTAAGGCCATTTCCTCCGTGCAAATTTGACCGGTGCTGAGGAATGCGATGCTGTGCCGGCCATGTCGCGCTTGCACGCCTTTCATGCGCGCGCAAAATTCCTTCATGGCCGCTTGCCAATCCACCGGCCGCCATTTTCCATGCGGGTCGCGCAACAATGGTGTTGTGCCGCGGTCGGAAGCAGAAAGCGGGGTGAGGGCTTCCCACCCTTTCGGACAGGCCATGCCGAGATTGACCGGGTGAGCCGGATCGGGAGTTAAATTGACAGCTTCCCCTTTGCGCAGATGGATTTTCAATCCGCATCCGGTGGAACAAAAACCGCAAACCATGCTGGTGGTGGCATCCGGTTTGAGTCGCGCGGGAACCTGGCCCAAGCCAAATTCACCGGGCGAACGAACCAGGTCGGTGGTCAGCGGGCCAATCCATTGGCGCAAAAACGTGTTGGCGCGCCGCGCCTTCATGTGTCGCCGGGCATTTTGTCGGGCGCGACAGATGTAAAGAATAAATACCGCTCCATCAATTCTCCCGCAAAGCAGAGGGTACAGGCCAGTGTGGCCAAGGCCGGCGCCATGGCCCCGACGCAAAGGCCAAATGGGATGAACGATCCTCCACTCAAGGCGCAAAACAGACGCGCGCCCAAAATCGGCCGGAGCCGGCCCCCTTGGAGCGCGGCCGTACGGCGGAGTTCAGTCCAGCGGTCCCTGTCGGTATCAGTGTGTTTGAGGACAGAGACTTCGATGGCCAGTTTGAAGAGTGTGACCAACAGAAGCGCGATTTCGGTCCCGGCGCCCGGCGCAAAGCAAAGTTTCAACGCCAGCCCGAGGATGAGAGCTGTGCCCAAAAAACGAGGGAGCGTCGAAGCGAGCCGCCAGAAACGGCGGCGGGTGTCGGCATAGACCATAGTTTGGGTTATTAACGCGATGGAACCGAGTATGATGGCAAAAGAAAGTGGAACGCGCGCCAACAAAACCAAACCAGCGATGCCGCCGAAGGCAGCAAGCGCAATAGCTTCCCGGCTCAACCAACTCGTCCGCCATCCAAGCCAGACACGCCAGGCTTTTGTGGGTTGGCCCAGATGAAAGATGCTGACCACAAGGCCGGCGATGAAAAGTGAAAACGAGAGAATACGTTGCCCGGAATCGCCATTCGGGGACGAAATGACCACTCCGCCAATGCCCGCTTGAGTGAGGACCAGCATCAGAATCAGCGGCCAATGGGCGGGCGCGGGCCGGGGAGTCGAATAATCGGCGGCGCGGAGGTCCGCGTCCGGCTTGCTGGACAAGTATCGTGTGGTCGGAAGTGTATAACCGGGTTGTGGAGAATCGTGAAGCCAGACCTCCTGGCTGGCGGAGAGTTGCGTTCTCACCGCCTCTTTTTGAGCGAGGGTGATGCGAATGGCCTCACTTGGACAAGCTTGCACACAGGCGGGCGCTTCGCCGACCGCGAGGCGATCATGACACATGTCGCATTTGCGCACGATGCCGCGTTTGGCCGAAAATTTGGGCACTTCGTACGGACACTTCATCACGCAGTAGCTGCAACCGATGCACTGGTCGCTCAGATGACGAACGATGCCGGTGACGGGGTCTTTGTCATAGGCCATGACCGGACAACCCTCCAAACAGGCAGGTTCAACACAGTGATGACAGGCTGTGGTAACGGTCTGCTGGATCGGGACGATACGATTGCCGCCGTGCAGGGCCGGCTCAAGTCGCTCGCCAAAAAGCGCGCCGACCTTCCGCCAAGTTTCGCCATCGTCGAGTCCATTTAATGAATGGCACGCGCTCACGCAGGCCTTGCAGCCGGAACATTTGTCGAGGTCCACTTCAAAGCCGTATTGCTCGCCGGGGCGCGGAGCGCTGAGAGGGATAAGGTCGCGATAATGTATCTCCAGCAAGGGTGCTTGATGGCGTTGATGATGCTGGCAGAATTTTTCCACAGCGGTCAGCCTCCGCTGTTCGGCCAGCAACGCTTCCACCAGTGTTTCCGGCTGTTCAGTAGTTAGCATTCTTGGAGAATCACATCGCCGTTGGTTTCGGTGACATGGAAAACCTTGATGCGCTCACCCGGCTCGGCGCCTTGGCCGGTTGCGAGGTCGAATTTGTGGGCATGAAGCGGACAGATGACTTTGCCCCCGCCACAGACGCCTTCGGAGAGCGGACCTTGTCGGTGCGGACAGCGGTTCCGCGTGGCAAAGAGCCGTCCGTCCCGTTGCCGGAAGACGGCGACTTCTTCACCTTCCACAATGTAACAACGGCCCTGGCCAAGCGGAATTTTTTCGATGCTACCCAGGTTGACGATTTGTGAAATTGCGTTCATAAGAGAAAATCAGCCGTTGTTTTCCGCCGTCGCCATGACATGCCCCAACTCCGGTCCGCTGAATTGCCCCGGGTAGGCGGGGTTCCTGGCTTCCTTCCACGGGTCCTTATAAGCGTCCACTGCTTTTTGAATCTCAGCGTCAAGATGGGCGCAGATGTTTTCGCTGTCCTCGACGAGAACGCTGCGCAGGAATTCGATGCCAAGCCGCTGGACAAAGCCATAGCTGCGTTCGAGGTACTTGCCGTGTTCGCGGTAGTACTGCATGAAGCGGCCCATATAGAGAAGGACTTCGTCATGGGTCTTTACCGTGCACAGAAGGTCGCCTTTGCGCACGGTTCCACCCGCCGCCCCGCCGACATATATTTCCCACAGGCCGCCCTCGATGGCGACGGCGCCGAGGTCCTTGACGTAAGCCTCGGAGCAGTTGCGCGGGCAGCCCGCCGTGGCCAGCTTCATCTTATGCGGTGATTCGACTCCCTGGTAACGGCGCTCGATCTTTTGCGCCAGCGCGATGGAATCGCCCACGCCGTAGCGGCAAAAGTCCGTGCCAACGCAGCTTTTGCAGGTGCGGAATGCTTTTGTATAAGCGTGCCCGCTGGGAATTCCGAGGTCGTTCCAGATTTTCGGCAGGTCCTCCTTTTTTATGCCGAGCAGGTCCAGCCGTTGCCCCCCTGTAAATTTGACCATCGGGACGTTGTATTTCTCGGCGACTTCGGCAATGCGACGCAGTTCAGCGGGCGAAGTGACGCCGCCGTAGATGCGTGGAATGACTGAATACGTGGCGTCCTTTTGGATGTTGGCGTGGACCCGGTCATTGATGAATCGGGCATCACGTTCGTCGTCATATTCGCCGGGCCACAACGTCTTGAGAAGGGATGCCAGGCCAACCTTGCTCGAGGGGTCTTCCTTTCCGCCGGCCATTTCCCGAAAAACGGCGCTGACGGATTTGAGGCCGCGCGCTTTAATTTCGGCGACGAGTTGGGATTTTTCCAGCGGGACACCCGGCACATAATAGTGCTCGCTGGGGTCTTCGCCCTCGTCTCCACCGTAGGCCTCAAGCAATTGCGCAATCAATGTCTTGCACGAACCGCAGCCCAGGCCGGCCTTGGTGCATCCGCCAATTCTGGAGACGGAGTGACACTTGCCGATGATAATGGCTTCCTTGATCTGGCCTTTGCTGACTCCGTTGCAATTGCAGATTTGCGCGTGATCGGGAAGGTCGAACACGCTCAAGACCGGCGCGCCCGTGGAACTGCCAAAAAGCAAATCGGCCCGCCGCGCCGAAACGGCCGCGCCGGACACAAACATTTGCATCAGGACGCCCGCCATGTCGGTTTCCCCCAAAAGGATGGCCCCGGCCAGCTTGTTCTCGCGAACGATCAGCTTCTTATAGACCCCCCGTGAAGGCTCGCGATAAACAACCACTTCGTCATCAGGCAGGGAAGCCTTGGTCTCGCCCATCGAGGCGAGTTCCACTCCCATGACCTTGAGTTTGGTTCCGAGTTTGGAGCCAAGATAACCCGCCTGCGGATTGAAACCGGTGATGACATCGGCCAGGGTTTTGGCTTGGTCCCAAATTGGCTCGACCAATCCATAAAGTTTGCCGCGATGTTCCACGCACTCGCCGACCGCGAAAACATAAGGCTCGCTGGTACGCATTTGATCGTCGCAGACGATGCCTTTGTTGACCGTCAAACCGCTTGCGCTGGCGATTTCCGTGATGGGTCGGATGCCGGCGCTGACCACGACCATATCGGCTTGGAGCCGGGAACCGTCTTTGAATTCCAAGTGAGTAATTGAACCGTTGCTGGCGGCGATCCTTGTCGTGATCGTATTGCATCGCACCTTGATCCCCATGCCTTCGATGGTTCGCTGGAGCATCAGTCCGGCTTCGGGATCAAGCTGGGCGATCATCAATTGCGGCGCGGCTTCCAAAACAGTGACTTCGACGCCGTGCGTTGCGAGGCCGCGCGCGGCTTCCAAACCGAGCAAGCCCCCGCCAATGACCGCCGCTTTTTTCCGGGTTTTCGCGTAGCTGGCAATCTGATCGCAGTCATCCAGAGTGCGGAACAGGAAAGTGCCCGGTACGCCAAAACCTTCCATGGGCGGCACAAAAGGCCGCGAACCGGTGGCGATGATGACATGATCGTAAGGCTCCTCAATGTGCGCCGCATCCGCCAAAGCCGCGTCCAAGGCGTAGGCGGATGCCTCGTTTTTCAGGGGCGCGCCGACGACCATTTTGCGGCGGCGGTCAATGAAGGTGGCTTTTACGCCGGCATGAAGACGAATGCCGTTGCGAGAGTACCAAGCCAGCGGGTTGATGAAAATCTGCGCAGCGGCCTGGCTGCCATTGAGCACGTTGCTCAACAGAATGCGGTTGTAATTGCCGTAAGGCTCGGCTCCGAACATAACGATCTCGAACCGGCCCGGCGCGCGTTTCAATATTTCTTCGACCACGCGGGCGCCCGCCATGCCATTTCCGACGATTACGAGTTTTTCTTTGTTGGGGTGCATGATCAGAACATGAACTCAAATTGCGCCCAGATTCGTTGCATGTTTACGTGGGCAACGGAGATGACCGGAGGAGCGGCGTCGGCGCCGATGTAATAGGCATATTCGAGCAGCGCCTGCCAATGTTTGCCGAACTTTTTCGTCGCGATGAGGTCGAATTCCTGGCCGAAGTCCCCGGCGCCGGAATCGGAATCGAATTTGTGATAGACAAGGCGCAAGGGGATGTCGGCCGGGAAAGTAACCTGGGCGTAGCCGTAGAGGTCGTGCAAACCAGCCCCTGGCGCGGTCAGAAACATTTCGGCCCATCCGTTGAAGGCATGTCCTGTGTCCAGCGGGGTGCGGAACGCGGCGCGCCCTCCTCCCGCGCCTGTGTTCAGGCCGCTGCCAAGGTCTTCCCAACCGGCTCCGGCGGCAATAGGCCGGTAATTGGCTCCGGCCTCCAGGTTTGCGTAGTCCGCGTTGTACCGGAGCGCGCTGTCGCCGTAATTCTCCTGCCAGGCAAACTCAGCGCGGTAATCCAGCCAAAGCTTGTCCATGACAGGGGCGCTGCCGGCAAAATAGCCGCCGTAAGTGGCGCAGGAATTATTCGCGCCCGCGCCATTTTTTAAACCAAGGAGGTAAGCATAGCCCACGAATCGGCCACACTTCCAGCCGGAGTAGTCAATGTTGATGAGGTGCGAGTCGGATTGATAGTCCGTATTGGCGGCAGGCAAGCCGGCTACGTTGCCATAAACGCGATGCGCATCCCAAAGGTAGTCGTAAGTCAGGTCAAGATGGTCGATTGGCTGGACATGCGCCGTGGCGGAGTCAAACGTCTGGATGTTCTGCCGCCAATCAACGTCCCCGACGAATCGCTGGTTATCCAGGTTGAGGCGCTGGCGTCCGCCTGAAACGTCAAATAGATTTGTATAGGCGAATTTCAACCACGCTTGATCCAAGTCCGTCACCGGCGGGTCCGCGATGACGGGCTTGTAGCCCTTGTCGTTGGAACCGGCGGCGTTGTAATTGCCTTCCGAACCGTTGACGCTTGTGTTTTGCCCTTGCACACCCGCCTGAAAACCATAGAGGGACGCAGTGGTGTAGCCCAACCGCGTGCGAATCGTTGGCGCAACAGACGCCTTCGTCACCGCTTTAACCCCGCTCTCATTGGCGTCTTCGACTCGAGCCCTTACATCCAGGTCCAAATTACCATTGGCCAGCGCATCGGGGATTTTGCCGTCAAAAAATTTCTCGATGGCATTTTGGTTCGTCGCCACAGCCGTAATGGCTTCCATTGATTCATTCGCGGGAGGCAACGCAGGCTGGCCGGTCCCCGCTTTGGAGAAGGGTAATGGTTGGGCAAAGGCTGAGGCGGCCAGCACCAGAAGAGCCGCGCCGGCGGTGAGGTTTTTTGCACGGTTGGGTATGTTTCTCATTTATGGGTTTTGTATGTATTTGGAAACGCGCGGGGTTAGACGCGGGCTTGCGCCAGCGCGCCCCAAGTGGCGCGCCAGCGGCTTTTCACCAAGCCAAGTCCGGCTAGAGCCGCGAAACAGAGGCCGGAAAAAATCATGAAGCCAGTCAAATAGGAACCGGTCAGTCCCTTGGAGAAGCCGAGCGAACTGGCCAGATAAAAGCCGCCCACGCCCCCGCCACAGCCGACCAAACCGGTCATGACGCCGAGTTCTTTGCCGAATCGCTGCGGCAGGAGTTGAAAAACGGAGCCGTTCGCCATGCCGAGCGCGCCGGAAGCGATGCAAAGCGCGATGAGATTGAAATAGAGACGCGAGCCAAAGGCCGCCGTGAGGAGCGCGCACCCGGCCAGGGCGTAGAAGCGGTAGAGCGCGCGGATACCGCCCATGCGATCAGCCAGCGCGCCGCCGAGTGGCCGCGCCAGCGCGCCGACGGCGGTGCAAAGAGCGGCCAAGTCGCCAGCGTGGACGGCGGTCAAGTGGAATTCACCTTTGAAATAGAGCACGTAGGAACTGGCTAACCCAACAAAGCCGCCGAAGGAGACGGTGTAGTAAAAGCAAAACCAATGCGCGTCCTTTTCCTTCAACAACGCGAGGTAATCGGCGAGTTTCTTCCGTTGCACTTGCCCCGGGGCCTCTTTGGAGACTAGCGCATAAACCAGAAGGACAAAGACCGCCGGTATGAGCATCAGACCGAAGACGACGCGCCAGCCATACGCGGCAGCGATGCGAGGGGCGAGGAGGGCGTCAATGACCGTGCCGATGTTGCCAGCCCCGGCCAGACCCATTACGACTCCTTGCAAGCGGGGTGGATACCAGCGTCCAGCCTGCGGGAGAGCCACGGCGAAGCTCGCCCCCGCAAAGCCCAGCATCATGCCGACCAACAGGGTTGCCTGGAAATGCTCCAAGCCGACAAGCCAGGCATAAAGCAAGCCGGCGATGACGAGTATTTGAGCGGCGATGCCTGTGATCTTCGCCCCGAAGTGGTCCACCGCCAAACCAAGGGCAATCCGTAGCAACGCGCCGGACAAGATGGGAACGGCAACCATCAGGCCCTTTTGTTCCACGGAAAGATGAAGCGATTCTCCAATCTGCGCGCCGAGCGGACCAAGGAGCGTCCATGCCATGAAGGAGAAGTCAAAGTATAGAAAGGCGGCCAGCAGGGTCGGCCAATGGCCAGCCTGCCAAAAGGCCTCATCTTTGCGGGAGTCCACAGGCGACTGTCGCGCTGTGAACTCAAGCGTTGGTGTAAGGGTTTGTTGATTCGATGGAGTCATGTTGATGATTCTTTTGGAATTGTTGCGCTTGGGAAAAAATCTGCGGGCGATAAACCCGGTGGGTGATGTCAAAATGGAGGGCAGACGGGTTGGGACAGAGACCGCTGGCGCGCACCAACTCGAATGCCCAGGCTGCTTTGTTTTGAGTCGGTTCGTTGACGCCGGGACCGTGGAAAACGCAAAAATTCCGGACGGCGCGCGCGGCGCCACTTCCCAAATCAAATGGGCCGCTCAGGCTGCGGCGCAATAGGGCCGCCGGTGCATCCACATACTCGGGACGCGCCAGAGTCGTGATGATTTCTTCGTGGTTCTCGGGCGCGGCGCAATATTCACAGGCATCAAGCAACGCGGCCAGCAGCGCCAGGTGTTCCTCTTCGCGCTTTTCGGCAAATTCTCGCCGCACCATCAAAACCTTTTCCGGGTGACCGGGATCAAGCTCGGCGCTCACCGCCGCGCACCAACCGGCCCGCATTTGCACTGCCGCCGAGTTCCACGGTTCGCCCACGCAAAAGCCGTCCAAATTTCCCGACTGCAGGTTGGCTGCCATTTGTGGCGGCGGGACGATGACGATGCGCACGTTGCGGTCCGGGTTGATGCCCGCGCCGGAAAGCCACTTGCGCAGCAGGTGGCGATGCGACGAAAACGAAAACACCGCGCCAAAAGTGAGCGTTCGTTCACGGTGCGACCGGGCGATTTCATCGCGCAAGGTGTTCACGTCCCGCACGCCTCGCTGCCACAAATCCCGGGAAAGCGTGATGGCGTTGCCGTGGAGATTGAGCACCAAGCCGGTCAGGCAATCACAGCGAATCGAGCCGAGTCCGAGTGTGACAGCCAGCGGCATGGCGGCCAGCGCGTGCGCGGCTTCCAGTTCGCCTTGGATGATTTTGTCGCGAATGGTGGCCCAGCCCAATTCGCGGCGCAGGCGGACCTGCAGCCCGTATTTGTGGAATAAACCCAAAGCTTGGGCCATGACCAGCGGCGCGCAATCGGTCAGCGGCACGAAGCCCACCCGCAATTCACTTTGCGGCGCAACCTTTTTTTCAGAGGTCGGCCTTTTGTTTATCTCGAGGTGGATTTCCTTTGCCACGCGGATATGTTAGCGAAGCACATGCCAACCGAGCGCCGCTGGCTCGCTAAATGCTTTTGGAAGTTTCGATGGAAACGATGAGTTGGACTTGTGCGTGAAAATCCCCCTCGACAGCCGTCACCTGCGCACCTTCTGCTTGTTGGTGCGAACGGGCAGTTTTACGCAAGCGGCGCGCGAACTGCACGTGACCCAATCAGGGGTGAGTTACTCAATCAAGGCGCTGGAAAACGATATCGGCTGTCGTCTTTTAGACAGGCTGGGCAAAAAAGTGGTTCCGACCCAGGCGGGTGAACAATTATTGCAGCACGCCACTCGGATTCTAAACGAGATGGATACGGCGCGCGAATCCATAGCGCGCCTGGGCAAATGGGGGCACGGGCGGTTGCGACTTGGCGCCAGCACCACCGCTTGCCAGCATCTCATTCCACCGGTCTTGCGGGAATTCAAGGAGAGCTTCCCCGATCACGCCATCAGCCTGGAGCCGGGAGACACGCCCGAACTGGTGGCAGCGCTGCTGGGGCACCGGGTCGATCTGGCGCTCTCGCTCGAGGTCGATAGGGAGCCAAAACTCAAATTCCATCCACTGTTCACGGACGATTTGCAGTTTATCGTCGCGCCGTTCCATCCTTGGGCCAAGGCCGGCCGGATCGAACGGTCGGCCATTCCGCGGCAGAATTATATTCTTTACAGCAAGCGAAGCGTCACCTTTCGGTTGATTGCGGATTATTTTCGCCGCGATCAGATGGAGCTCAACACCGTGATCGAAGTCGGCAGCATGGAAGCAACCAAAGAGTTGGTGAAGCTGGGGCTGGGCGTGAGCATTCTTGCGCCGTGGATCACGCAAAAGGAAATCGATCAAGGTTTGCTGGTAGCCCTGCCGCTCAGCCGGCGCAAACTGCAACGCAATTGGGGCATCCTTCACTGGCGGGGCAAACAATTGAATCTGGCCGAGGAAACATTCATCGGCATGTGCCAGTCCTTCTGCGCCGAATTGCGCAACTTTGGCAAGCTGAACTGATTTTACGAGAGGCCTTACGATTCCTCGCATTATTTTCTGTCCTCGCATTATTTTCTTGCATCCAACGGACTTGCTATTCTAATATAAGGCGTTCCATTTCGCAGTTGCCGCCCGGGGCGGGCGTGTGTTTGCCCCGGGGGCTCTTAAACCAAGCAACCAGGAGAGATTATGAAAAAGAACGCTGTGTGGGCCGTGTTGATATTGGCTGGGGCATTGAGGGGCGCGGATACCGGCCTGGCCCAGGGAACCGCATTCACCTATCAAGGGCGCCTGAGCGCGGGTAATGGCGGGGCAAACGGTCTTTACGACATGACCTTCAAGCTGTTCAACGCCAGCAGCGGCGGGACACAGGTGGGCAGCACGATCACCGATTCGGGCATGGTTGTGACGAATGGGCTGTTCAGCGCGGCGCTGGATTTCGGTGCGGTGTTCAACGGGACCAGCTATTGGCTGGAGGTCGGCGTGCGCAGCAATGGGGTGGCCTCATTTACTACCCTCACCCCGCGCCAGGAGTTGACGCCCACGCCCTATGCCATCACCTCCGAGAACCTCGATGGCCTGCTGCCGGCCACCCAATTGAGCGGCACTCTGCCAGCTTCTGCGCTTTCGGGCACCTACGGCAACCCGGTCACCTTCAACAGCCCGGCCAACAGCTTCAGCGGCAATGGCAGCGGCTTAAGCGGGGTCAATGCGGCAGCCCTGGGCGGTTTGGGACCGAACAGTTTCTGGCGGACCACGGGCAACGCGGGCACGACACCGGGCGCGAATTTCCTGGGCACCACGGATAACCAGCCGCTCGAACTCAAGGCGGATTTCGTGGGCATCAATCGCACAAATCCTATCACCGGCGCGGACGTTTTCTCCATCCGCTCGCCGACTACCAATAATTACGGGGGTATGTATGTGGACACAGCGGGCGCGAACACGTTGCCCTTTTACGGTTACGCGCAAAACGGCTTTGCCCAGGCGTGGACCTTTCTTAATGGATTCGACGCCAACAAGTGGGAACTCTTTAATGGGGGTGACATCAGGCTTGCTGTTACAACCGGCGGCCTGGTAGGGGTCGGAACTACTAGTCCGCAGCAGGGGTTAAGCGTGAACACCAGCCTGGTTGTGGATCAGATCAACCAGAACGCAGGGTTTCTCAATAATTACAACACCAACGGCTACGGCATCACGTTTGGCAGCGCCAGCGGCGAAGGCATTGCTTCGCAGCGTACGGCGGGGATCGATTTGTACAGTTTGTCTTTCTACACGGCTTTTATCAACCGCATGATCATCATGAACAACGGTTACGTGGGTATCAACACCATCAACCCGGCGGCCCGTTTGGACGTCGAGACCACCGACAGTTCGGCTTTTGCCCCGGCGGTGCAGGGCACGACGGCCTCTACCAACGGGGGTGTAAACGCGGTGTACGGATTGGTCAGTTCCACTTCGCCGGGCGGAAGTTCGGCTGCGGTTCGCGGAGAGAACCGTGGCACCAACTACTTTGGCATTGGGGTTTACGGCTCGCAAAACGGCTCAGGCTGGGGCGTTTATGGTTACACGCCCAACGGCTACGGGGTTTATGGTTACAGTGGTAACGGGTCCGGGGTCGTAGGGCAGTCATCAGCAGAGAGCGGCGTCATAGGGGCGTCAGCAACAGGGAGCGGCGTGTATGCATCGAGTGGTTCGAACGCCCTGACAATTGCCAGCGGGGGCATCCAGGTCAGCGGCGCCGGTCTGAGCACTCCGACCGCTGCGTTCGTACAGGTTTGCACGTCCGCCAACCAAACCGCTCCCCATCGCACGACCATTGACAACCCGCTCTGCAACGGCAATCCCAATGCCATTCTCCTGGTAACCCACAACTACAATCCGGGCGGGTCGGGTGGCAATTTAGAGACTCATCCCTACAGCGTTTGGTACAACGGCGCCAATTCGAAATGGGAAATCTACAATGATGACTTCGCGACCATGGCGGTGGGCACCACATTCAATGTACTCATCGTCCGGCCCTAGCATTGGAACGCATGTCATAAATGTCCGGGCATTAGAGGCCGGAACAGCAACTCGCCACGAATCAAGCATCTGATGGATAAGTGAGACCCATGCCCCGGACTTTGGCAAAGGGCGTTAAGGTGTGGGGCTTGCGATTTTTGGTGTTCATGATGTGTTCGGCGTGGAAGCCCCTCACCAGCAGCGCATCCGCAATGAGCGAACGATGGCACCGCCAAGGCACCGCTTCAGCGCACATCAGCGCAATTTGACCCTGCTTGGCCAGCTTGATCAGTTCTTGGAGGGCAACTTTGAATTCCGTAGTTTGCATGTAATCGGCAAAGCCGCGGAAGGAGCCGTTGCGCCAACCCGTATTAAACGAGGCGCGATTGGCGCGCCGCAATCCGCCCAGGCCAGGCAGATGGATATAGCCTATGCCAGCCTCCTTCAGAGATTCAGGCATTGAATCCCCATTGAACTGGGGATTGTGCCGTGAGCGCGGGATGGTGCGCACATCCGCGACCCGTGTTACGCCATGCGCCTGTAGCAGGCGCACGAATTCCTCCATCGAGTGAGTTGAATGCCCGACTGTCAGAATGACCGGCGAGGTTTTCGTTGCTCTTGATGGCCTGCTAGAGGCGCTGGCCTTTGTTTTGTTCATATCAACCCTCTCATCTCAAAGAATATTCCAGCACCGGCGGAAGACAAATTAAACCTGAAGCGGCACCGAACGGGTGGCGTTTGCGGCTCCCCGAGCGCGGGCGCGCCCAGGCTGATAGCCGGCGTACGCATCTTGCGCCTTACGCCATGACAATGGTTAAGGAGCGCTGCCGTGCGCCGTTCTTTTTCCCGTTTTCCCGCTGGCGCCATTGGCTTGGGCTGATGCCAAAACGCTTCTTGAACATCAGATTGAACAAACTCAGCGATTGGTATCCGCTCTCGAAGGCCACATCCACTACCTTCGATTCTGTCGTCGCCAGTAATTCACGCGCTCGCCACAGCCGCACCTCGGCTTGCTTCTCTCGGAAGGAAACGCCTACTGTCTTCTGGAAAAGCCGGGCCGTGTGCCGCGGACAGCACCCCACCCGCGCCACGAGTTCGCTAAAACTCAAGTCCAGCATGTCCTCGGCGGGCATTTGCCTCAGCACCTCCTCGAGGCGCCCTTTGGCGCCGTTGTCCGGTTCCGGTTCGGCGCCCTTCGCGTTGAGCTCATTTTCGAGGGCTTGGGCAAACAGCTCCAGCATCCACACCCGGACACGCAGGGAAGCGTCTCCCGGGTTCTCGCAAAGTTTCTTGAACGTTTCGGCGGCCAGGTCCACAGGCGGGAAAACACGCGCCATGGCGGCTTCGATGCGTCCGGCCGCATCGAGGACCCTCTGTTCACCAAGCGTCATAAGACCGGGCAGCCTCTCAGGGACGACGATAAAATATTGGCATACTGCCTCGCCTAACTGGCTCGAACGGATTGTTCCCTTGGCCCGCGGCGATACGACCAGCACCGTCCCGGCGATCATTTCGTGATTGTTCCGCGAATCCATCCAATATCCAATACCTCGTCTCATCCTGATAAAACACCATCCGGAAACCCGGGGGGACCATTCGCCGCCCGGCACGAGAACGATCTCTGTCAGGACCAACTGCTGACCCATCGAATCATTCGCTTTCATAAGCTCTATCAGTTATTGTTAAATAATTTACAGCCATATAAAGCTTTCCAAAGGCTCTGCAGAGACAGATCGACCGGTTCGATCTGAGCCGTTAAGTGCCTAATAAGCACCATCGCCTGGGCTCGAACAATCACCCCACAGCCGACAGCCACCTTGCTGTAAAGCCGGCAGGTGTTGTGCAGGCCGAAACCCTAGAATGGGGAGATGGCGAACACATGACGGAAGGGCAACGAAATGGCAACGACCCCCACCCGTTAAAATCACTTTCGAAACTTCGAAACTGCGCGCGCTCGCGCGGAGAGGCCATGCGATTCTGACCCAACCCCTTGAGAATCCGATTCTCCCTGCGGCCCATCGTCATGGAACGCAATCGGAGCCGTCGCCGAGACTCGCTGGTGGCGGCGGGGTCCCGTGACAGAAACGTAACACGGGTGACACACGCCCGCCCTTTCAGGCTCTTAGGTTGGCCCGCCAAAATGCGACTAACTCTCAGGATGCGAACCGTGAAGACATTGGACAGAATAATCATGCAGGACAGAGTCATACGAAGCGGGTTTATGAGTGAATTCCCAATGATTCTGTCCCGCCATCATTCTGTCTCCTTGGTTGCGGCAAATCCCCATGCGGGCCAGTGTTCCGCCAGCCTTTTGACATGAGTTCAAGCGGGCGAATGCTGAGACGGTTTGCTCTTTGCCTTTGGTGGCGCGCCATTCCCATCACCACGCTATTCTCCGCTGAGCCAAACCACCCCGGCCCGCCGCCGGCTGTCACAAACGCCCCTTCACTTTCTGCCACCAAGGCCGAACCGCGCTTTAATGTGCGGGTCTATCAGGTCTGGGGCGAGCCTTCCATCGCCACAAATCTCGTGACTTCGGCTTTCTGCAAATACACCGGCCCGGAGGTTGGTTTAAGCGAGATAGCCCAGGCCGCAGCAGCGCTGCAAGCGCAGTACGCAAAGCAAGGAAAGCCCGCAGTCAGTGTCGCCGTCGCGTTCGGGAACATTACCAATGGCGTTGTGACCATGAATGTTTTTCGCGGCAGCGTTCCCCAGATTCTCGTCTCCGGAAAGCGCTATACTCTAAATGAACATGCCGCCTCGCAAAAAATTCCCCCCGAAAAGACCACGACGGCGGCCGGCACTGCCTCCAACACACAAACCAATACCGGGCCGCATTTCACAGTACGGCATTACCAAATCCTAGGCGACACCCTCCTCACGACCGAAGCACTCACGCGAGTCCTCAGCAAGTACACCGGCACCAATGTGAGTATCTCGGACATCTTAAAGGCGGCCTCAGACTTGCAAATGGAATACCGCGATCGTGGATTTCCGACCGTGAGCGTTACGATTCCTCAGCAGCGAATCACCAATGACATGGTTAAAATACGCGTGTTCGAAGGCCGCCTGTCCGATATCGTCGTTACCGGCAATCGCTTTTTCAGCTCGAACAACGTCATGCGCAACCTGCCGGGCTTGCACGCCAACACCATCCTCAGCGGCCCGGTGTTTCAGGCCGAAGTGGACCGCGCCAATGCCAATCGGGACAGGCAAATCTACCCGCAAGTCCAGCCGGGCGAAGAGCCGAACACGACGGAGCTGGTGCTGCAGGTCAAGGACCGCCTGCCGCTGCACGCCAAGATCGAGTTCAATAACCAGAGTTCTCCCGGCACACCCGAGCTGCGCCTCAATTCATCCGCCGAGTACGACAACCTTTGGGGATACGAGCATTCTTTTGGCGTTCAATACAGCTTTTCTCCCGAACAAGACAAGGCAGGCAACCAATGGAATTGGTATGACACGCCGCTGGTGGCCAATTACAGCGCCTTTTACCGGATGCCTCTGGGCAACCCGGAGGCCATCGCGGATGTCATCGCCAGCCAGCCGGGCAACTTCGGCTATAACGAGGCCACCCGGAAGTTCCAACTGCCTCCCCCTTCGGGCCGTTCCGAGCTAAACTTCTACGCCAGCCGCGCGACGATCGATACCGGTTTGGAAACGCTCCAAAGCGAACTCCTCTACAACGTGCCGGGGGTGCGCCAGGTTAGCCGCCAGGACGTTCAGGAGGACATCACGCTCAACGAGGACATCGGCGTGCGCTGGAGCGAGCCGGGCCAGGGAACAGAACAATTTCGCTCGACGCTCTCGCCGGGATTGGATTTCAAAACCTATTCCCTGCTCAGCACCAAAACAAATAATTTTTCGTTTACCGAAATTACGGTCAACGCGAACGGCACCACAAACCCGCCCGTCATTAGCACGGTCGCCTCGCCGGTGCCCACCACCTATACGCCTTTGAATTACCTGCCTTTTTCATTGCGTTACGACGCCAGCATGCGCGACAGCGGCGGCACAACCTTCATCGGCCTCGGATTCAGTATGAACACCTGGTATTCCGGGTCGTCGAGCAATCTCCATGCGGCTACCGGTTCAACTCAATCCTCAGGTCACTGGGTCGCCTTCACTCCCAGCATCTCGCGCGATTTCATTGTCTATACAAACTGGGTCCTGACCGCCCGCGCGGATGGCCAATGGGCCAGCGAACCCTTGGTCAGTGTCGAGCGTTTCGGCGTTGGCGGTGTCAACAGCGTGCGCGGCTACCGCGAAGGCGAGATATTCGGCGATACCGGCTGGCACATCACCCTCGAACAAAAAACGCCCCCGCACGTCATTGGCTTGGCTTACAGCAAAGCGCCCCTTACTGTGCGCGGCGCGGTCTATATGGATTATGCCGAGGCTTACCTGCTCGACCCCCAGGGCGCCAAATCACGCATTCCCCTTTGGGGCGCCGGTTTTGGCGGCGTCTTTTCCCTGGGAACACATTGGGAAGCGCGCCTCCTCTTTTCCCTGCCTCTGCTGAGTGCCGGCACAACCGAGGCATTGCAGCCGAGGTTCAACTTTGCGCTGGTGGGACAGTTTTAATGAATGGAAAATTCTTCAACGCAGAGGCGCGGAGACGCAATGTCACCAGAAAATCACAATGAAAGCGTTTTGCGGCCTGGGTGGATGGGCTAAACTGCGTCTCCTGGAAATGTTATGAGCAATTGCTTTCATTCTGATGCGGCCCTGCCTCTCCGCGGCTTTGCGTCTTTGCGCCTCTGGGTTAAACTCGCGGTTTTGTTCCTGGCGTGCGCCTTTCCTGCCGCAGCCAACCCCGCCGGCGGCACCGTGAGCCAGGGCAGGGCCACCTTCAACTCCCAGGGCTCGCAGTTCACAATCCGCACCTCGGACCGGGCGTTCATCAACTGGCAAAGCTTTAATATCGGGCTGGGAGAAACCACCACCTTCATCCAGCCCTCGACCTCATCGCTGGTGTGGAACCAGATTCACGACCCGAACCCGTCCCAAATCCTGGGCAACCTGAACGCCAACGGGTACGTCGTGCTGCAGAATTCGTCCGGCTTTTATATCGGCGGCAAGGCATCGATTACCGCCCATGGCTTGCTGATGACCACCGCCCCAATCCCCATGCCTGATCTCTCCGAGGCCGGCCCCTGGGATTTCAATGCCCCGCCCCCTACCGCCAGCATCGTCAATTATGGCCAGATTAGCACCGACAAAGGCGGGTCGGTCTTCGTGCTCGCCCATGATATCGATAACCACGGCTCGATTACCGCTCCGGGAGGCGACATCGGCCTGTACGCCGGCAAAGACGTCCTCATTTCCACGCGGCCCGATGGCCGGGGATTGAGCGCCCGCGTGACCCTTCCCGAGGGTTCGGTTGATAATTCCGGAAAACTGGTCGCGGACGCCGGCAGCATTGAGATTCATGCCCAGGTCGTGAATGAGGGAGGCATTGTCCAGGCCAACTCGGTCCGTGAAGTCAACGGCGCCATCGAATTGGTCGCAAGTGAGGCTATCGACCTCGGGCCAAATGCGGTGATTTCCGCCAAGGGCGATTCGCAAGGGAACAGCCCTGGTGGCAATGTGACCATCAAGTCATCGGGCAGCTATTCCGATCAATCCGGTTCCGTCATCGATATCTCCGGTGGCGCGCAGGGCGGCAACGGCGGCCAGGTCGAGGTCTCCGCCCCCCAAATGAGCGCGCTCGAAGCCAGCATCAATGGCCAGGCCGGGTCCGGGTTTGTCGGCGGGAAGCTTGTCTTGGACCCAATGAATATCGTTTTGTCGGATTCAGGCAGCACCGCTCCTTCCTCGGGTTCGGTGGGCCCTTCGGACCCGCCCGCCGCCGGCACGCTCACCTTGAACGTCAATTCTTTCGCAAGCAGCTTGTCCCAGATCACCTTGCAGGCCGCGCAGAACATCGAAATTGCCACTTTATGGACGCTGCCTGACAGCCCGACTCCCAATGCAATGCTTACCCTGGAGGCCGCCCGGAACATAACCATCGATAATGGCGCGGGCATTCAGGCATGGAAAAACTGGAGCGTTACAATGAAGGCCGGGACGGAACTTACATCCGCCGCCAACGCAAAGGCCGGCCTCGACGGCATCTACCTGAAAGGGAGCGGCCAAGTCCAGACGCTGGACGGCAATATTAACCTTTGGGCCGGTAATGAGATCATCGTGGCGAGCGGGACCGCCGGCGCCGTGGCAAATAACGGAATCCGGACTCTGGGCGGCGGGAATATCGCCGTCAATGCCTTGTACGGGGATGTGAACGCTGGAAACAACCCCAGCGGGTATGACTATTCTCACTCTGCGCCCTATTACAGCCCCGCCGAGGGGCTTAACGCCAACGATCTGCTTGGCGGGATCAGCACTGCTGAAGGCGGCAATGTGAGCATCCAGGCCGGCCGCGACGTCATCAGCGCGATCCCAGTCAATGGTACCGGCAACTCGGTGGTGTCCGATTACGGTTCCGGGGCCTTCGGGCCCGAGCCCGGTAATGTCACCATCGTCGCAGGGCGCAACGTGATTGGGCATTACGTCCTGGCCAATGGGGTAGGCGCCATCACGGCTCTGAACGGGAATGCCGGGGCCGCCAGGGCGCCCAGTGGGAATATTGCTCTCAGTCTGGTGAAGGGCAGTTGGACCGTAAACGCGCCCAATGGCAGCATCAATTTGCAGGAGGTGCGCAACCCCAACGGCGTCTTTGATGCCATCAACAGGTCCCCAGGCGCCCATCTCTTTGGCTATGACCCACAGGCCTCCGTGGACCTCGAAGCCGGAATTGGAATTGACCTTACTTGTGCCAGCGTCCCGCGCCCATTCGTATCCGCGGCAGTGCCCATCCTGTTTCCACCCAGCCTCAAGATGTCAGCGGGTTCCGGCGGCATTGTCCTGGAAGATACTGTCATTCTCTTCCCCTCCGCCTATGGCAACCTCGATATTCAGACCAAAGACGGCGGCAGCCTAACGACCAATCCCTCCGGCCAATCGAGTCTTCCCCAACTGATCATGTCGGATAGCGTCCGCCACAGTTGGACCGCCGCAGGTCAATTCGGCGCGGACGACCACGGCGCCGCCCCGCTCGAGGTCAACAACCCTGCTCCCGTAATAGTGGACATATCGGGCAACATCCAGAATTTCGGTCTCACGACAACCAAGGCGACTCAAATCAAAGTGGGTGGCAACATGGACGACTCGAGTTTTGCCGGCGAAAACCTGCACCCCAATGATATTACCTCTATCACCGTTGCGGGCCAAATCGACTATCGGAGCGCTTACTCTTTTGTTGTTTTGAACCGGGCTATTCCTTCTCTCCCTCTTTATGATCTACCGCCAAACACCTCCCAAATCTGGGACACTCTCTTTAGCGTCGCGCTTCTGCCAAGTGCTGTCGCCAATCTAAAAATACCTTCCTACGTTCTCCCGAGCCAGTTGGCCTCCTACGCTCTCGGCAACGCCGCCGCTTTTCCCGCCAATAGCCAGGGATTCAGCGACCCAGGATTTGTCTATAATCCGGCTACGCGGCAGTTGGGTTTTGGGGGATCGGGGTTCAACTCAACTATCCTGAATCGGTTGACCCACCCCCTGGTCGCATTGCGCTACGGCCCGGACGGCTTTCCAGAGACCCGGGTTGGCGCTGATGGAAAGCGCTATTTTGTAACAGACCCGATTCAATGGGCGGATGCGGGTTCGCTCTCGACTCTCTACACTTCGAGCCTGGGAAATCCGAATCCTGCGAACCCTCAACCGGGACTTCGCGTTGGCGGTCCTGGTCATTTTAACATCCAAGCCGGGTCGATCTCATTAGGGAACGCCCTGGGCATATTCAGTGTTGGCGTCCACGATGTGCAGGGCAGTTCCACCCACTATGCTAACCTCGCCTCGGTGACCAAATCAGGAGCCGACCTGAGCGTGACGGTGGACAATGATCTCAACATGATTACCTCAACAATAGCGTCTCTGGGAGGGGGAAACCTCGATCTGACCAGCACCTCTGGCACGTTGGATTTGGGTTCCCAGACACTGTTGGCCCCAGTAAACCGGGACGTAGGATTTGGTGTTTTCACTACCGGCAGAGGCAATGTCAATGTGACTGCTTTTGGTGATGTGAATGTGGATGGTTCCCGGATCGCCGCCTATAATGGAGGGAACATCACCGTCGAATCGCTGCAAGGAAACGTGGACGCGGGCAATGGTGGGACATCATACTCGACGATGCTGACGTCCTACGTCAATCCGGTCACCGGCAAAGCCGGCTATTATGCCGAACAGGTTTTTGGAAGCGGCATTGTGGCCAATACCCTTGTGGACCCTTCCCAAGTATCAGGCAGCGCTGCGCAACCAGGCAACATCACCATCAAGACTCCAAATGGCGATATCAATGCGAGCCTAGGTGGCATCCTGCAAGAGGCTCTGAATGGAAACGTTTCTGCAGGGCCTACCGTCACCCTTATTGCCGGCACACGCCCTTCGGCCGGCTCACCCGGTCATAAAGGCAATATCAATCTGGGCGAATCTGGTGTGATAGGCGGCACCGTCAATGCCGATGCCAATGGCAACATCACTGGCCTGGTCATCTCCCGTCAGAACAGCACGATCAATGCGGCCCAAAGTTTCAGTGGGACAGTGCTCTCAGGAGGGACGGCCAACTTGTCCGCAGGCGGAACGATTTCGGGCACCATTGTGGGTGTGACAGGTGTTAGTGCTTCTGGCGGCCAAGGCGTTTCCGCCGCGCTGCTTTCGCAAAACGTTTCGGTTGGCGGGGGTCAGGCGCAATCGACACTGGGCGCCTCGGCCAGCGGGACCGCCGCCAGCCAGAGCGCCGCTCAGCAGGCCAACGCTGACACCCAACAGCAAGTCGCCAGCAACGATACCCAGGATGATGACAAAAAGAAAAAAGGCAAACAACCCGCCCTGGTCAGGCGCGTTGGCCGGGTCACCGTCATCCTGCCGTCCGGTTCCTGATAATGAATGCCATGAAAAAGAGAGTCCTCTTCGTCTGCATCCACAACAGCGCACGCAGCCAAATGGCCGAGGCATGGCTTAACCACGATTGCTCACAATGTTTCGAGGCCCACAGCGCCGGGTTGGAGCCCGGTACTCTCAATCCCCTGGTAGTAGAAGCAATGCAGGAATCCGGCATTGACATCTCCAAAAACGCCACCAAGAGCGTCTTTGATGTATTCAAATCAGGACAATTATTTGCCTGCGTGATAACCGTCTGCGACCAGGCCAGCGCCGAACGATGCCCCATTTTCCCGGGCGTCACCAATCGCCTCCATTGGAGCTTCCCTGACCCTTCGGCCCTCTCGGGGACCCACGAGGAAAAATTGGCTCGCGTCCGTCAAATTCGCGATATGATCCGGAGCAAGATAAACGAGTGGTGCAAGGAAGCGTGCCTCGTCGATACCGTGGCCTGCTGTTAATTCAGTTTAACAGGAGATAACAGAACAGAGGCCCGCAACCAGGGCAAGCGAGGCAATCTGACCTCGTAACGTGTGTCCTCAAATTGTTTGGCGTTTTAATGCGCAACCACACTATAAAATCGCTCCGCGTCCGTTGAACTGTCGATAAACGACTGGACGGTGCCATCTCCGGTTATCGTCCCGGGCAAAGACGGCCAGTTCGTCACAGGCGAACCCAACCCGGCGCTATTCGTAAAATACAGCGTGTAGGTTGCCCCGTTTGTTGTCGTCAGCGAGATAGTCGTGGCCGTATCCAGGCGCACTGCAGACAATAACGGCGGAGGCGGTGGAGGATTACCTATAGAACTCGCAGACTGTCGCGTAAATTTCATGGTCCCATCCGGGTTCAGCAGAAAGAATCCGACCCGGTACGCCGGCCCGTTGGTTTGTCCGGTAATCGGGTCCTTGTTAACTACCCCTAGTTTGCTGGTTGGGCATGCCTGGAACAGATCGCAGCGACCGGGCGCAGAAAAAGTGTCGGGAGTTAAACC
The DNA here is from genome assembly GCA_035946615.1 of Verrucomicrobiia bacterium. NCBI lineage: Bacteria > Pseudomonadati > Verrucomicrobiota > Verrucomicrobiia > Verrucomicrobiia bacterium. The sequence continues at coordinate 115,215 of DASYZB010000105.1, read as the reverse complement.
CTCAAAAGAGAGATAATACGTGTAGCCGTTGAAGTCTCCGAATGACGGGTCGGTCTTGGAACCGATGAAGGCGGTGACGCTGTTCTGCATGTCACTGGCCAGTTCAATCTGGACGGTAACCAGGAGGGTCTGGTTCGTGGCCGTTTCCGTACTGACGATAGATGCCCCATTCTCAATCCCAAGGATATCCTGCCTCGTCGGCGCATTGGCACTCACCGATTCTCGAATCGGCGGGTTAGTCGATGAGTTCGCGTCGGCAGTCGCCAGCGTGAACCACAGGGTTGCTTGCGGAAAAGACCCTAACGGGGTAATCCAGGAGGACGCTTGCGGGAAAGTCGCGAACACACCCCACTGGAGATCGGCATACCCGTCCGGAAAAGCCTGAGACAATTGGGCGGGGTTATAGGAGGTGATGTTCAGACTCGAACCCTGCGCCATTGCCAGGAAATTCGTTATATTCCCTATGTTGGCCACCATCTCGTACGTCCCTTGGTGGGTTCCTGTCTTTCGAAAAGTGGCCACCAGGTCCCCGGTATAGATGCCAAATACCTGTGCATTTGCTCCATCGCCCCGAGCGAGAATAGCCACCAGAACCACCAAGCTCGACAGGCTACGAAGTTTTCTATAGTTCTTCTTCATGTTAATACGTACCTTCCATGTCCTTGTTTTTGCGCTTTGTTACAGTTCAGTTTGCCGATAAGCTTTCGTAAGGTAACCCAAATGCAATGGTGTGACGGCCTGAGATAGGACACAGGCCATACGCAAACGGACTTTGTAATGGGGAATTGCAACTAGTTTTAAATGAAGTGGATGCATAGGAAACGACGTGAGTGCTGTCAAAGCGTCCTTTGATTATCGATAAACCGTAACAATCGCCGTTCGCTTTGCGACCATTCGTCCGGGAATTGTAACTTGCAGCCACTTGAGCGTCCTGCCAACTTTTGCAGTTCGATGAAGAGAAAATCGTCAAGTGAATACCGACAAGGCAGAAAGCCATGTTCGCCGCTATCGAACAAGCCAGCCACTTCTTCATAGCAAGAGGCCAGCGCGGGGCAAATCCCGCGCTGGCGATTGTGACCGAAAACAAGCCTAAGCCAAAGCTTATTGGGTCGGATAGCCGAAGTCACTGAAGCCTGGCCGATTAGCGACCATCTCGCTCAACGCGATACCACCCGCAGTGGTGTCCGCTGCGTTAAATACCCCGACGAGGTAGGTATTAATCCCGCTCGCCAAATGGCTTTCGACGGTGTTGGCGTCTCCGCTGGGGCTGGGTTGGCCGTAAATGTGCTCATAGCCGAAATACGGATAGAGACCTAGCGTGACCGCCCCAACGCTGTAAGAAACGCCGTTGAGGGTCAAACGGACAGCGCCATTGGCTTCAGCGCCCAACGCGTCGCTGACGCCCATGTAGCCCAAAGCGACGTAGCCTGTGTTCGCCCAATCCAATCCCATATTGCCTGCCACACCGCTACCCGAGTCAAACCCATCACCACTGGGGGTGTTGCCGGGTTGATCGGAGGAATTGGCTGTGATCGCTGCGGCCACTGAGGCATGGGGCGAGCCCGTAAACTTCAGTTGAAGGTTCGGAGAAGTCCCCTGGTAACTTGAGTAAGCAGCCCACTGACTGGAGGGGGCAGGGTAGGTGCCAACGTCGATGAAGGTGTTCTGGTGAGTGCCCGATCCTTTGTTGCGGCCAATCAGCAAGACTGCATCGCCATCAGCCGAATCGCCCGTAAAAAACGAGGCACTGACAGCGCTGGCAACGGCGTATTGAAGCTCCGGCAGCGTCACGTTGTGCAGGTTGTTCCACGAGGAGTCCGGAGTGCTCTCATAGCCTTTATCCCAGGCGAACGTGACTACAGCCACTTGGCCGTACTCATGGGTGAGACTCGGGTCAGGGGTCAATGAACCGGCCCGGGAGGTATCAGCAAAGGCAAGGTCCGCAGTCCGGGGAGTGGCCTCGAATGTTGTCCCGTTACCGGCGGGATCGAGGAATGTGTAGGGAACACCAGGCATGTTCTGAAATGGGTCCGTCGGTCCAGTGCCGCCGGTGGTTTGGCCGGCATAGCCATTCCAGTTCTTTGGCACTTTTACGTTGGCCAGCGAGGTCTTGCCCGCCACATTCGCGATGCCTGCTTCCGAACCGCTCCAGCCGCAGACCAGTTCGTAAGCGACGCCACCAATGTTGCCCTTATAGATGATGTTCCCAGACCCGCTCCCAGCCCCTGTCGGCAGGACGGTCGCCGGTGCGTCGAAGATATCGCTTGTCGCAGTCGCAGCGGTGAAAACGGTGGCCCGGAAGGCAGTGGAGCCTGTGACATAAACAACGTGCTGCGCGCTGGCAGCGGTTATGAAACCCGCAGCGAGCAGAACAGTGATAAACAATGATTTACGATTCATATCGATTCAATTTTTGCTGTCGATGAGATGGATGAACTGAGGTCCAATGAGCCCGATCCTGCGGTGATCTGGCCCAGATCGACAACGTAGTCGTTGGCTGATGTTCCTGAAGTGAAGCCAAGAACGATATCATTCGGATTGGGATTGGATTGCGCCTGGGCAGTCAAGATGCTCAAGGCTACCCCCGCCGGTGCTAATGCAGCTCTTGTGATTTTGTCCATACGTTTTGAGATTTGGTTGCTGTGCTGTGTTACTAACTGCTCAACTTTCTGTTCTTGTTCTTTTTACTCTCTCTTTTGAAAGCCCGGCGACCCGTGGCCCAACGAGGATGACTCTACGGCTTCGATGCATATTGCACGTCCTGAGATAGGACACGGCCTGTTGCTTTTAAGACGTGTTTGGTTGTTGTGTAAGTTGTTAATCCACAGTGCGTTGAAGCGCTAATTCACAGACGGACCAAAGCGAAGGAGAGTTCGACGCGAAAAGGTAACAGGAGAAAAGCTAAAAGGGGGAGGAAAAAGGGGAGGCAGAATCAGGGGAGGGCAGAATCATGCGGAAAGACAGGGGGTTTTGAACCGCGGAATACGCGAAATACGCGGAAAAAAGAGAGGAATTCCGCGTCTGCGTTAAACAGGTAACAGGAACGTAACATTCGCGACATTTAATAGTCACATTGCCTTCTTAGCGTGCGCCGGATGCCGAGCCAATCCAGAATGAACCATACTCAAAAATGCCTTCAGGAGGCGCTGTTTAGGCCATTCTCTGGCCGTCTGATTGGATTGTTCTTCAGTGTGTATCTGGGGCTGGCCGCCACAACAGGAAAATGCGCCGATCCTTCCGATCCCATCCTGAATTTACTGCTGCAAAAGGGCATCGTTACTCAGGACGAGGTCCAAAAGGCCAAAGCCGAGGCGGAGGCCATCCGAACCAACGAGTTTGCGAACGCCATGCCGTCGATGGCGTCCAAATGGAAAATCAGCAACGCCATCAAGAATATCGAATTGTTTGGCGACGCCCGCATTCGCTATGAGTACCGCAAAGCCACCGCGCCGGACGACAGCCGGCTCGAACTCGACCGCGCCCGCTTCGCCCTGCGCGTGGGATTGCGCGGCGAAGCCTTCGATGATTTTTATTACGGACTGAGGCTCGAAACGGCCGCCAACCCGCGCTCGCCGTGGGTGACCATGGGCACCTCCAGCAGCGGCGTTCCTTATCAGGGTCCCTACGGAAAATCGACTTCGATTATTTACCTGGGCCAGGTTTATCTCGGGTGGCGGCCTGGAAACTGGTTTGATATTACTTTGGGCAGGATGCCCAATCCGCTTTATACCACCCCAATGGTCTGGGACTCAGATCTCAACCCGGAAGGAGCAGCGGAACAGTTTAAATATACCATTGGCGAGGCCGATTTCTTCGCGACCTTTGGTCAATTCCTTTACCAGGACACCAATCCAACCTACGCCTCGCCTGGGTATGGGTTTAATGGCTTCCTGGGGCAGCGGACTACCCCGATTTTCCAACTCGCATATGAGGCGGGCATGACCTACCACTTCCCCAAAGACGTCACTGCAAAAATGGCCGCCGCCATTTATCAATATGTTGGCATGCAAACCAACGTCTCTCCGTTTTTCGGCGATCCCTTCGTTGGCGAGGGCGCTTTCACCGGTAACTCCTCCGCCAACCCGATCAATGGCGCCAGCGGTTACGGGACCTCGAATACGCTCCTGGGCAACGAGAGCCTTGGGTTCCCCAACAACCAGGTCGGCCTCAACCACCTGCTCATCCTGGAGATTCCGGCCGAGGTCAATTTCCCGATCTGGAAGCTGAACGGGCGATTGTTCGGCGATTTTGCCTACAACCTCGAAGGCGCTCAGCGTGCTGAGGAAGCCGCCGCTGGCTATGCCAGTTATCTGTCTTTTCAGAATTCGATTGCTCCGGTCTCAGTTAAATCCTTCTCCCCCCAGCGCAACGATGTGAAGGCCTACCAAGTCGGCCTCGGCGTCGGCAACGCCGGGCATGTCTATGGGCCGATGCAGGGCCTGGTCTATGGAACCTCCTCCAAAAAACATAATTGGGAAGTCAGAGCTTACTACCAACACGTCGAACAATACGCCTTGGACCCCAACCTGCTCGACTCGGACTTCTTTGAAGGACGCGGCAACCTCGAAGGTTTTTACACCGCCGTCGCATATAGTCTAACCGACAACGTCATCGGCACTATCCGCTACGGCTATGCCACACGGATCAACGACAAGCTCGGCACCGGCGGCAGCAACCAGGATATTCCCCAGGTCAACCCTATCTCGCGTTACAACCTGATACAATTGGACCTGACACTCAGGTTTTAAGTCGTATATGGATGCCCCACCAACCCGCTAAATCGACGCACACCACAACCGCACAAACCTGCGGGGGCGCTTGGTTTTGCGTCCGCACGCATCCCAAGCGCGAGCACATCGCCGCCGCCCAACTGCGCCACGACGCCGGTATCGATGTGTTCCTGCCCCGAATCCGCTACCGGAGGAAGAGGCGGACGGGTCTTTCCTGGGTAACAGAAGCTCTGTTTCCGAATTACCTTTTTGCCCGCTTTGACCTCGCGGCGTCGCTGCGGCGAATTCAAGGCGCCAGAGGGGTGCGCGGGGTGGTCCATTTCGGTCTGCGCTGGCCGACCATTCCGGAAGCCGCAATTGAGGAACTTCGCGAGGCGATGGGGCTCGAGGAAATCCGTGTGATGCCCACGCGCGTCCAGCCGGGCGATGCCGTCGAGATATCAACGGGCGCGCTCGGCGGCCTGCAAGCGGTAATCTCAAAAGTCATGTCCAACGGCCAGCGCGTTGCGGTTCTCCTGGATTTTTTAGGGCGCCAAACGAGCGTGGAATTACCTGCCGATCAGGTGGTTCCGGAGGAAGGATTCCATCGGCTTAGAGCTATAGGGGAAAAGGCTAAAGGCTGAAGGCTAAAGGCTAAATAAAAACGTAATACTCCATCACTCCGTTTCCCCGTTTCCGCTTTCCGCTTTTTCCTGTTTCCCTTGTGGCTGGTCACTGAATGGTGAGGCGCCGTTTGTGCCTCCGTTGCCCACAAAAGTGCTTCAAAAACCCCCGTTTCCTTCTGTTCCTCTTTCCTCTTTCCGCATGTCCAGAGATCATCGACAGCCCCGATTCAGTCATTGTAACCTCCGGGGCGATTCATGGGCATATCGGATATTCGAAGAGAATACAATCTGGCGGGCCTGCGGCGGCGGGACCTGGACCCGGATGCTATTACCCAGTTCAAAAGGTGGTTTGAACAGGCTACAGGCCAGCAGACGAGCGGACGGGTGCTGAAGTTTCTCATCCGTTTGTACAAATCAGTGATGCTCATCAGCGGCACGGAACAGGTAGATGTGAATGCGATGACATTGGCCACCGCCGACAAGGATGGCCGGCCTTCGGCACGGGTTGTCCTGCTCAAAGGCGTGGATGAGCGCGGGTTTGTTTTCTTCACCAACTATAATAGCCGCAAGGGTCAGGAACTGGCCGAAAATCCCAATGCGGCGCTGGCGTTTTATTGGCCCGAGTTAGAACGGCAGGTTACCGTGTCCGGAAAGGTCGCCAAACTCCCTGCCAGCGAGTCGGATGGTTATTTTAACAGCCGTCCGCGTGGGAGCCGCATCGCTGCCTGGGCTTCCAATCAGAGCGAGGTCATTGGGGACCGCGCGGAGCTCGAAAGGAAATGGCAGGCAATCGAGCGGGAGCACCCCGGGGCGGAGGTGCCGCGGCCACCGCATTGGGGAGGTTATTTGCTGGTTCCAGGCCGTTTGGAATTCTGGCAGGGCCGTCCCAATCGGCTGCATGACCGGTTTCGTTACTCCCGGCAGGCGGATGGCGTCTGGCTCATCGAGCGGCTCGCTCCGTAAAGTTTTTTTGATGCTTTTTAGTTGCTTTCCCGCTCTGAGGGGCGGATGTTCTTAATGCCTGAAGAAGGTCGGGCACATCGCTCGATGCCGGCAGGTAACGGGGAGAAGTTGAGATATGAGAGCAACACCGTCGATAGTGGTCGTTTACGAAGATAAAGAAACGCGGGAACGCGCGGTGGCTTTCTGCGATCATTTGGTTGCTAAGTTCTGGAGCCGGCTTGGCCTCGACGTGAGCTGGTGGTCGTTCGACCTCCTCAACGAATCTGCCCCTTCGGAGCAGTCGGCCAACAAGATCGCCGAGGCGGACGTAGTCGTCTTTGCAACCCGGAGCGATAAAGAACTGCCCCGCCACGTGTGCGCCTGGACGGAGCGCTGGCTTCACCGCAGAGGCAAACGGGAAGGGATGCTCGTCGGATTACTTACGTCCGGGGAGAGCGGCGAGGAAAGCCCCAGCCACCTTTATTTACGGAAAGTGGCGCATCTGGCCGGCATGGACTACCTGACGCAGGTCCCCCAAAGCATCACCGACCCGTTGCCTGAATCGCCTGAGTCCTGCTGCGCCCGGGCCCAGCAGGTCACGAGCGTTCTGGATGAGATTCTGCATCAGGCTGTGGCCCCACCGCACTTGATGAGGTAAGGGGTGCCCGGCCAAAATCTCTCGCCGGTTGGGCTTTTGAAAAGTTTCCGGCAAAGGTGTGAGAGCAGCAGGTTGGAAACTCTTGTCATCACCCTCATTTTTCCACATTTTTCCATGTGCGCATTTAAATGAACTTGCGGCGCCAAGTCCCAAAACCCCCGCTATTTGGCGGAAGGTTGCTCGGCGGCGGCGTCCTCCTGCTGCTCGCTGATGACCGGCGCAATGGCCTGCAGCTTGTCGCTTGCCCCCAGTTCGATGAGCTTTACTCCCTGTGTCACCCGGCCAGTTTGGCGGATGTCCTTTACAAATGTGCGCACCATTTGACCGGCGGTCGTAATGAGCATGATCTCGCTCTCCTCCCGGACCGTCAATGCGCCGACTACTCCGCCGGTTTTTTCGGTTGTTTTCATGGTAATAATGCCCCTGCCGCCTCGGGACTGCAGGCGGTAAACCGGCTCCGTAGTCCCATCCTCCAGGACCATATCGAAGGGCGTCCGCTTCCCGATTCCGTTTTCGCCGGCCACGAGCAGCGTGGCATCGCGCACCACGATGGCCAGGGCCACGACCGCGTCGCCTTTTTCCAGATTGATCCCGCGCACCCCGGCGGCCGGACGGCCCATCGAACGAACGTCTTCCTCGGAAAAGCGGATGCTCATCCCGCCGCGCGTGATGAGCACGACCTGGTCGGCGCCGGAGGTGAGCTTCACATCGATGAGCGTATCCCCCGGATCAATCCCAATGGCGATGATGCCCCCCTTCCGCACGTTGCCAAAGTCGCCCAGCGGCGTCTTTTTGACTGTTCCATGCTGCGTCGCAAAAAACAGGAACCCTTCCTGCCCCCAGGTGGTGTCTTCCTTGTTGGGGCCGGACTTGGCCTCGATGCGGATTAGCGCGGCAATGGTCTCCCCCTGCTTGAGTTCGAGCAAATTGGCGATGCTCCGGCCTTTGGAGGCGCGCCCCATGTCCGGAATCTCATGGACCCGCTCGACATAGGCGCGGCCCATGTTGGTAAAGAACATGAGATAATCGTGGGTGCTGGCGGTGAACAGATGCTCGATGAAATCCTTGTCCTCGTCCGCAGGCCCTTCGCGTGTGGCCATGCCGATGACCCCCTTGCCGCCGCGGCGCTGGGAGCGATAGGAGCTGATATTGGTGCGCTTAATCAGGCCGCCATGGGTCAGCGTAATGATGACCCCTTCGTTAGCGATCAAATCCTCGATGGCCATTTCGCCTTCATCAAATACCAGCTCAGTCAGGCGCGGCGTGGCATACTTTTCTTTAATGGCCAGCAGCTCGCTTTTTATTATAGCCAGCACGCGGGCCTCTTTAGAAAGGATGTCCAACAGGTCCTTAATGCGTTCCAGCAGGTCCCGATACTCGGCTTTGACCTTGTCAATTTCCAGCCCGGTCAACTGGTAGAGGCGCAATTCCAGAATGGCAACCGCCTGGGCCTCACTGAAGGAGTAGCGCCCGCTGCTCAGGCGCGCTTCGCTGCGGATCAAAACCCCAAAGGCCTCGACTTGCGCCCGCGTGAAGTCGAAGGCGAGCAATTTGATTTTGGCCTCCTCGCGTGTTGCGGAATGGCGAATGATGCGAATGAACTCATCCAGGTTGGCCAGGGCGATGAGGTAACCATCGAGCGTTTCGGCCCGCTCCTCGGCTTTGCGCAGCTCGAAACGGGTCCGCCGCACGATAACATCCCGGCGATGCTCGATATAGGCATTGAGAAGCTCTTTAAGGCCGAGGGTTTTGGGCCGCCCGTTGTCGATGGCTAATGCATTGACCGCAAAGCTCGATTCCAACGCCGTGTGTTTGTAGAGGTTGTTGATGACCACCTTGGGAATCGCATCGCGCCGGATTTCGATAACCACCCGGGTGTTTTCGTCCGACTCATCCCGCACACCCGTGATGTCCGTTATGATTTTGTCATTCACCAACGCCGCGATGCGCTCGACCAGCACTGCCCGGTTCACATTGAACGGGATTTCGGTAATAATGATCTGCTCTTTGCCACCTTTGAGTTCTTCGATGCCGACTCTGCCTCGGACCTTGATTGCCCCGCGCCCGCTCTTAAAGTAATGGCCGATGCCCTCCAGCCCGCAAATCATGCAACCGGTGGGAAAATCGGGTCCTTTGACATGCTTCATCAGTTCCCTCAGGGTGATGTTAGGATTATCAATCTGAGCGCAGATGCCATCGATAATCTCACCCAAATTGTGCGGCGGGATGTTGGTGGCCATGCCAACGGCAATGCCGGTGCCGCCGTTGACCAGCAGATTGGGAAACGCTGCGGGGAAAACGGTCGGCTCAGTGAGGCGCTCATCATAGTTCGGGACAAAATCGACGGTGTCCTTTTCCATGTCCTGCATGAGCGTGCCGCCCAGCGGTGATAAGCGGGCCTCGGTGTAACGCATGGCCGCCGGTGGGTCGCCTTCAACCGAACCGAAATTGCCTTGTGGATCGATCAACCGCTCGCGCATGGCCCAGGGTTGGGCCATGTGAACCAGGGTGGGATAAATCACCGCTTCTCCATGGGGGTGATAGTTGCCCGATGTGTCGCCGCATATCTTGGCGCACTTCATATGCTTTCTGGGCGGGTAAAGGCCCAGTTCGTGCATCGCATAAAGGATGCGGCGCTGCGACGGTTTGAGCCCATCGCGCACATCGGGCAGCGCTCGCGAAATGATGACCGACATCGAGTAATCCAGAAACGAGTTCTTGATTTCGTCGGCGACATTGACGTTGGCTATCTTCTCGTTAGCGGCAAATGCAGGGACGCTGCTCGACTGGATGTCGTTGCTTCCCTGTTCGGGTGGAGTGTTCTCTTCAGGCATAGAAAATCAAAAGTGAAAGACTGCGGTATGGGAATGCTGGAGTGTTGGCGTTGCGCTTTATGGTTTTGGGGGCCGGCGATTCGGGCGCTCGTTCAATGCTAGAGCATTCGGCTGTTGCGCCTGCAATTCCGCTATCTTGCGGTTGAGACGGTCGAGGTCGGCGAGCAGTTGCTTTTCATACGGCTCGGTCTGATCGGGCTTAAGGGCCGTGACGCGGTCGTTCTCCCAAATCACGTAGTCGGTGCCGTAACGGCGCGCGCGATAGATTGCATCGAGAGCAGCGTTAGTCGCCGCTCGTTCAACCTGATAATCTTCGAGGTCTAGAAAGGACTCATCCCAAGGCTCAATTCGACTCGTCATAAATGAAGGTCGGCTGCGCGGCAGATAGATTCAAACCTTAACCGATCTCGAACCACGAGCCGGCCCGACTTCTCTACTGCGAGCAAGCGGGGCCCGGACGCGTCATTTTCGAGAAGCTTCCAGCTATGCAGGAGCGGCCGATAAACATCAAAAAAGTTCTGGATGGCTTTCATAAACCGCCGGCGAGATACTTCTTCTCGAATGTTGTGGCCGCCCTCTGTCACCCGTTGGCGCACTCGCTGCATCGCGATTTCAAGGTCGCGCACCCAAAGAAAATACGCCTTCAGCTCATAACCCACCTGGCGCGCCTGCCGCAGCCAGGTCACAGCGGTTTTTCCGCTCAGGGTCGTCTCCCAGGTGAACCCGGCGCGCTGCTCGATGAGTTCGCGGATTCTTCTCAGGGCGATTTTGCCTGCCTCAATGGCAACTGAGTCCGGGTCGTATGGCGATAACCCGCGCGCTATTAAATCCACATTCACAAATTCCAGTTGTTTGGCCTCATCGGGCAGGTAGCGATCTGCAAACGTCGTTTTGCCAACGCCATTCGGCCCAGCAATGATATAAAGGATTGGCATCGGTACCCTTCAGCCCTTGTCACAACATCAAGCAAAATCCCATTCCGCTTATTCACACATCCAGGTTGCGCACGTTCAAGGCATTGTCCTCGATGAACTGGCGGCGCGGCTCGACCTCTTCGCCCATCAGCTTGGTAAACATCTCTTCGGCCTCGACCGCATCAGCCAGGTCGATTCGCAGCAGCTTGCGCCGGACAGGGTTCATCGTGGTTTCAAAGAGTTCTTTGGGGTTCATCTCGCCCAGGCCTTTGAAGCGCTTAATCTGCAACCCGCGCCGGCCGACTTCTTTGATGCTCGAAAGGATTTCCGGGATGGAAAACAGCGGCTTGACCTGCTCCTTGTCGCCTTCGCCCTCGATAATCTCGAAGAGGGGTTTGTCCTGGGCGGAATAGTGCTCGACCTTGAAACCCTTGCGAGCGAGCTTTTCAAGCAACTCCTGGATCGCATGGCTCTCGTAAAGTTCTTCGTGCAGGGCTCGGCGAGTCGTGCCATTCTTGGCTTTTTCGATCAGTGTGGTGTCGCTCTCTTTCTCCCCCGAAAGGCCCAGGTCCAGGTCCGGGTTTTCCTCCGCAAAGACCGCCAGTTCTTCGTTATCATGGAAATAGCGGACGCTCTCTTCATTTCCCTGGCGAATCTTTACCAGGTGCTCAGGCAACTCATGGCTCTGGGGGTGACGATGTTCCAAGTACACAGCAAAATCCCCGCCTTTGCGCCGCAAACCATTGGCGTATTTGTCCAATGCCTCGAGCAACTCCAGGATTTCGCTCAGTTGTTTTTCGGAAAGCTGCTTCGCATCCTCGACGTTGCGCAAGCGGACTTCCTCGGTTCCAAGCTGAATCAAAATCCGGTTTAGCTGCGCGTCATCTTCGACATACTCGACCCGCTTTTTGCGCGCAATTTGGTACAAGGGCGGCTGAGCAATATAAACGTAGCCACGCCGAACCAGCTCGGGCATTTGCCGGTAGAAAAAAGTCAGCAACAGCGTGCGGATGTGGGAACCGTCCACGTCGGCATCGGTCATGATAATGATTTTGTGATAGCGCAGCTTCTGGAGGTTGAACGCCCCTTCGCTATCGCCGTCGCCAATTCCCGTGCCCACAGCGGTAATCATCGTCCGGATTTCATTATTCTGCAGGACTTTGTCCAAGCGGGCCTTCTCGACATTAATCAGTTTGCCGCGAATCGGCAGGATGGCCTGAAATTTCCGATCCCGGCCTTGTTTGGCCGAGCCGCCGGCGGAATCGCCCTCAACGATGTAAAGCTCGGTATTGGCAGGGTCGCGGTCGGAGCAATCGGCCAGTTTGCCCGGCAGCCCCCCGCCAGTGAGCGCCCCTTTGCGGACAGTCTCGCGCGCTTTGCGCGCAGCCTCTCTTGCGCGCGCGGCAAGGAGCCCTTTTTCAATGACCTTTTTGGCCACCGACGGGTTGGCGTCGAAGAGGGTCATCAAGCCGTCGTAAATAACCGAGGAGACCAGCCCGTCGATTTCGGTATTGACGAGTTTGACCTTGGTTTGGGACTCGAACCGGGGATTGGGCAGCTTAATGCTCAACACACAGACTAAACCCTCGCGCACGTCATCACCGGAAATGGCAGGGTCCTTTTCTTTGAGCAACTCGTTCTGTTTTGCGTATTGGTTGATGGCCCGGGTCAGCGCCGAACGGAACCCAGTCAGGTGCGTGCCGCCGTCCGGGTTCGGAATGGAATTGGCAAAACAAAGGATTTGGTCGTTGTAGCTGTCGTTATACTGCATGACGCAATCGACGAAGACCTCGTCCTTTTGCCGGCTGATAACAATCGGCTTGGGATGCAGGACTTGCTTGTTGCGGCCAAGCTGTTTGACAAATTCCTCGATGCCGTCGCGATAAATGAACTTCTCATTCTTTTCGGTCCGCTCATCGGCCAGGACGATCTCAATTCCAGGGTTCAGGAACGCCAACTCGCGCAACCGGTTGGCCAGCAACTCGAACTTAAACTCGGTCGTGATGGTGAAAATCGTCGGGTCAGGCTTGAAGGTGACGAGGGTGCCTGTGCCTCTGGATTTGCCAATGATCTTGAGCTTCTCGGTGGTGACCCCGCGCTCAAACTGCATGGCATACACCTTGCCATCGCGCGAGACCTCAACCTTGAACCAGTCCGAGAGGGCGTTTACGCATTTGGCCCCGACTCCGTGCAACCCACCCGAGTACTTGTAGGCGCCCTGGCCGAATTTCCCGCCGGCATGCAGATTCGTCAGCACCAACTCGACCGCCGGCATGTTCCATTTCGGGTGCATATCGACGGGGATGCCGCGGCCATTGTCGCGAATGGAAACCGACCCATCAACGTGAACGGTCACTTCAATCTTGCTGCAAAAGCCGGCCAGGTGTTCGTCGATGGAATTGTCGAGCACCTCAAAGACGCAATGATGCAAACCGCGCTCATCCGGGTCACCGATATACATCCCCGGTCGTTTGCGCACCGCCTCCAACCCCTCGAGCTTATCGATCTTTGACGCATCATATTTCTCCCCTGCGTCAGGGGTTGGTTTTATGTTCTCAGTTGCATCCAAAACGTGTTCCTCAGGCATAAAAAGCATTCGAAAAAGGCGGAAACTGCCACCGGGTCACCATGCAGGGATTGTAGGAAAAAAGGCTTCCAAACACAACTCCAAATCTGGGTTTGTTCGAAGCGCCAAAACCACAATTAGTTGTGGAACTGACCTGGTCTAAATCCTACAGCTTGGGGCTTTTTCGGGGGTCTCTGCGCTCCGCATAATCTACTTTTTTCCCACCGAAAATCAATCAGTTTTAGGATTTAATATCGCGGGCCTGGAAGGCGGCTACCCCCACCAGAAATGTGGTCAAATTGAAGGCCAGCAGGATGCAGAGCGAGCCCAAAACGCGTGGCCAGGGAATGGGCTCGGCAAAGGTCAGGAGCCAAGCCCGAAAGTGGTATGGGAGAAACCATTCTTCGTAGCGCTCGAAGAAGGGGATGTGCTCCATCACAAGATTGATGAATAGGAAGGAAAGGGCGAGGATCGTGGCGGCGGCTGGTTTCATATTGAAACACGAAAACATGAAAGCCAGCCCCACTACCACCGAGGCGTTGAGGGTCATCAGCAACTGCGCATAGATGTAAAGTTTCAAGCCTTCACCCGCAGTTACCAGGTTAAAGATCGATTCGGGCCACACTGATAATACGAACATGCCGCGCCAGGGAAACCAGAGCCGTGCAAACCCCAATGCTGTGGCTCCCAAGACAAGCACCAGGACCGCAGCGAAGATAACGCCGGCCAGCCATTTCACAAAAAGCAGCCTGAACCGCGAGATGGGCCGGGAGAGAATCATCCGCAGGGTGCCGTCCTCGGCTTCCTTGGCCACGAGGTCGCCCCCGACCAGGGACGCATACAACGGCATGAGCAGCAGGATTTGGGGAATGAGCATGATCAGGGCAACGGTCAGCGCCGAGATGTAATCGCGCGCCAAATAGCCGTTGCCGGCGAGCATGCGTTCCACGTCGCTTTGCCAGCGGGTGAAATGAAAGGCAATCAGGATTGCGTTTTGGGCGACCAGGAATGCGCCAAACCCAATGTAGGTGCGCTTTTTGCCGAACAGCTTATAAAGTTCGTTATGGAGATGGTGAACGAACACGGGTGATTAGGCTCTAAAGCCGTTTGGGCGAAAGGGGCACTACGCTGACTGTGCCGTTTTGCAATATCAGGCTCCCTGACCGGAGATGCAGATCGCGCTGCGGAAAGGGAATCTCTATTTGGTTCGCCTCAAGAGCCCTGTGCATCGCGAAATAGAGGGCGCTTTTAAAGCGCAATGGCTTGTCCAGGGTGATGGTGTTCCACACAGCCAGTTCGAAATTAATCGAACTGTCGCCATAGCCAACAAACAGCAGTTCGGGTTCCGGTGTCTTCAGGATGTCCGGATTCTGGGCCGCCACGTCCAGCAGCAGGCCCCGCAGTTTCTCGATGTCCGTTCCATACGCCACGCCCACCGGCAACCGGGTCCGCACCTTGGGGTCCCCGTGGCTCCAGTTGATGACAGTGCCGGTAATCAGGTTGGAATTGGGAACGATAATGCAAATGTTGTCGTTGGTGATGACTGTGGTGCTGCGCAAGTTGATTTCCGTTACCCGCCCCACTGCGCCGTTGACATCAACCCGGTCCCCGATGGCAATCGGTTGCTCAGCCAGGATGATAAGCCCGCTGACAAAATTACTCACGATGTTTTGAAGCCCGAATCCCACGCCAACGGCTAAGGCGCTGGCCATGAAGGCCAGTGAACTCAGGTTGATGCCAATTGCGCCCAGAGACAGATAGATTCCAAAGGCCAGAAACGTGTAACGGACCACCTGGCGGACGGCGAATTGAACCGAGGGCCGCAGCCGGGTCCGCCCCAGAAGGCGAGTGAGAAAGATGCGCCGCAAAATGACTTCGGCGATGAAAACCAACGCCAGGAGCAAGGCCAATTCGATGACATGGCCCACCGTGAACTGAATCCCCCCTGCCTTAATGAGCGGAAAATCCAGGATGCCTTTCCAGGCGGCAATCACTTCTTTCATGCGACTTTTTTGAAATAACGACTTTTTCTGCTCTGCCATTACGCGCACAATTTGCGGCAAGGATCAATACCGCAGGCGAGAGATTTGAAGTTCCCGCCGATTTTTCAAATAAAACGGCCCCTGGCACGTCTGAATCTCAGAGACCAAATGCTCCGATGAAAGGCCATTTGATTTTATTGTTGATGCTGGCGCTCGGCCCGCTCCAGGCGTCCGAGACCAGGGCAGGCCCCACGACTTATTACGTTCAATTAATTCGTGGCGTCGATTCGGACCAGAGCCCTATGCCCGGATGCAAACGCATAGGACCAGCTCTGGCCAAAAAATTCCATGCCGTTTTCAAGTGGAAGCATTACTGGGAGGTCGCCTCGCGCCGGGTCGAAGTGGCTCCCGGCAACTCGGCTCGAGTCCGTCTGAACACCGAGCGGGAGGTCGAAATAAACCTCACCGACCCGAAGACGCGAACGGTGGCGGCCTATCATAAGGGAACAGTCATGGAGCGGACGATTTGCCCGCGTGGCCAGGCGATGACCTTCATTGGGGGTGACGAACGGAAAAGCGCGTGGTTCATCGTGGTGCGCCGGGATAAGCCGGGCGGGTAGAAAGCGTGGGAGCATGGAGCGTTGGTAGGGGGCCGGTTCGCCGAGCCGCCCGGCCGGTGCAGCGCCCGCGCAGGCGGAACGCAGGGCCGCAGAGGCCGCATAGAGGAGGCACCCGAAGGCCGTTTACGAGGAGCGCCAGTTAGCGCCCGTAACGTCCCCGTCGGAGCCGAGTGGGAGCAAGAGCAGGAGCAAGAGTAAGAGTAAGAGCGAAGACGTGGAGGCAGCGCCAATGACAAGGTCAGTTCCAAACCTTTATAGGAGACGTAAGGAGTCTCTGATCAAGATTGGCCAGGCCGCCTTTGGTTCACCCGGAAGTTGCTGATCAGAGACTCCTTACGTCGTCTCCTACACTCAGGAATGGCGGCTCGTTGCTCCGATTCTGTCATTAGCCCCCCGGACATGGAGGCGGCGCGAGGAATGAGGATGGAATAGCTGGGTCCCTTGCCTACTTTATTTTCTGGGTCATCACCCTATTGGTAATTCTACGGAGCAGTGCCAATTTGAAGCGGGGTTAGTATTGGGGTGGTTGAGGCGGCCCGTTTTGAAGCGGGTCGCCTTTTTTCCCCGCAGCCCAGGGGCGGTGCCAGACAGCGCGTGACTGTGGAACAAAACAGCCGCTTTTTCCTGGGGTGGACAACCCATTGAATGCGAGGAGCCAATGTTAGATTATCCGATTGAAATCAATCCCGTGAGCGCCCACGCCATTCTTCATCTCGAGGACAATCCTGACGATGCGTTTCTTCTGCGCACAGCCGCGGAGTTGGCGCGGCTTCCGGTGGCTTTCTTCCGTGTCCAGGATGTCGAGCAAGCTATTGCCTGGCTGAGGGGCGAGGGGCCGTTCTCCAATCGCGAAGAGTACCCCTTTCCCGTTGCGGTGCTTCTGGATGCCAGGCTCGCCCAGGGCAGCGGATTGGACGTGCTTGCCTGGGCGCGCCGCCAGAAGCAAATGAAGAATCTCCCGATCTTCATTTTGACCGGTTCTGAGAGACCTGGCGAAAAGCAGCGCGCCCAGTCTTTGGGGGCTACCGGTTACGTTCAAAAGCAACCCCTTTACGGGGACCTGCTGGAACTGCTACGCCACAACTTGCCTCCGGAAATCCATATCCCCCAATGAACCGACAGCGCTGACCGTGCCGGAAGCCGAAAAAGATGCCCAGGCCGAGCCCCAAACCCGCCAGAGATGAGGGTTCAGGCACAGGGGTCACGCTCATATTGTCGGCCATAAAGATGGGACCCCAGTCTCCTCCGGTTGGCGGCGCGGCGTCATAATGAACCACAACGCTGTTAAATCCCTGGGGAGCGCTGATGGACAAGGTCGCCGAAGGCCACGTGCCGGGAGGGTCTGCGGTCATAACGCTTGTTCCCACGAAGGCGCTGTCCACATAGGCCGTTACCCTCAGTTGCGCCGAGGAATCGCAAGCATACTCCTCTGGCGCATAGAGGATTGAGAAACCGCTCAGCGCCTGGGAAAAACTCACCTGTAGGTCAGAGGCAAACACGCTGTTGGGATAAATGCAATACCCTGAAAAACCTGTCGGCGTGAACCCAAGACTGTTTGCCTGTTGAATGGAGAACCCCTGGCCCGTTGCAGAGAACTGGGCGGTGACACCGGCCAAAGTGAGGCTGAGCGGCAGGGAGGAGTGCAGCGGAGCGTTATCAAAATCAAACAGCAGAGGTTGGGCGGCCAGGGAACCGGCCAGAGATCCCACACCGGCCATCAACAGCAGGGCTTTCGTTTTCATAGGGTCCTTTCCGAGCGCCAGACCCTGAGCTTCGAGTCCGTCGCTTGGCTTTATTATGTGACATTAGCTAAAGCATGGCAACCTCCATAAGCTAAGTATTATATCTGATTATATGGCCCATTAACTCTTCCTGCCCACACGCAGGGACTTTATTGCCTCCGGCTCTCTCTCAGCGGCCAAATTCCCACCTTCGAGAATAACCAGCGCACTTCGGACCCGCGCGAGGACTGGTCGTTTCAGAAACGGCGGCACCGAGGGAGCGCCCGGGGCGGGCGCGCTCACCGCTGTACTGCGTCAAATCGGTGAATGGTTGAGGGCGTAATCGCACATGGCGCGGAGGTTTTCCGATGTGGTGTCGCGCGGCACTTCACAACCGGCGCCAACAATAAAACGGGGGCCGGCTTGCTGGTGACAATCGGCCACGGCGGCGGTGACGTCCCGCGCACGGCTATTTCGCAAGACAGCCACCGGGTTGAGGTTTCCCAGCAGCACCTGCTCGGGACCCATCTTTCGCCGGGCCTCGGAGAGGGGCGCCAGAGAATCCAAATCGACGATTTCACATTGCAACCTGCCGAGCCCTTCGAGAATCGGGCGCGTGTTGCCGCAGATATGCATCCGGACTTTGGCTCCCAGCGCGTGGATGCCATCCACCAACTTCTTCTCATAGGGCCATACGAATTCGTTGTATATCTGCGGTCCCACCAGCGAGGCGGCGGCATCCCCCACGCCAATTACGTCCGCCCCAGCCTCGATTTGAGCGCGGGCAAACCGGAGTTCCATTTCCACAACGAAAGCAAACAGGTCGCGCACGAACGAGGGGTCATCAAAGAAATCCATCATCACCGTGTTGATGCCGCGCAAATCCGCCGCTTCGGCAATGGGCCCTTCCACCCAGCCTTCGACGATCTTTTCGGCGCCGGCTTTTTCTTTTAAAAGCGCCAGGGCCTTAAGGGCGTTGTGCATGCGCCCGCCAGCGTACGGGTCAGGTACGTTGAGCGAAGCTAACTTGGCTTTGTCGGCCAGGAGCGCCTGGTCTTCAATAATCGCTACCGGCTGATTGTCGAAGTATTCCACCGTAGCCCCGCAATCGGCCGCCTCTCGAGCCGGGTCCGACATCGTATTGACATAATCGAAACCAAAAGTTTCGGCGGTGCGGATTTGGCCTTCGACCAGCAAACGGTAGTCGGTGCAATAATCGCGGTAACGCGCGCCGATAAGGTTTGCGGCGAACATCATGGTGATGGGCATCAGAGGCAGGTGATCGACTGGCTGGCCGGCCAAGTGCGCCAGGACTCGTTCGCGAGAGGTCATAGATGACTGTAAGTTGGCGATGCCAGGCGCCCCTCAGCGCGCCGGGTTTTTGCCAGGACATCTTTCATTGCCGCAATAAAATCGGGTCGTGTGCCGCAGCAACCCCCGATAAAATTCGCGCCCGCCTCGAGCAGGGCCGGGACAAAAGCGGCGAATTCAGCAGGCGATGTATCGTAATGCGCCCTGCCATCGCTAAGCCGCGGCAGACCTGCGTTGGGTTTAATCCAGATTGGGAGCGGGCTGGCCGCGCGCAATTGGCGGCAAACGGGGATGAACCCGCTGATGCCCTGGCCGCAGTTGGCGCCGAGGGCATCGGCGCCGGCTCCTCCAAGCGCGCGCGCAGCCTGCTCAGGAGTTTGGCCCATGATCGTACGGGTTTTGTCCTTGCCGCTGTTGAATACCATCGAGGCAACCACCGGGAGACCCGTCTCTTTGGCCGCGCGCACGGCGACGGACGCCTCTTCGAGGTCGGACAAGCTCTCGACCAGCAATGCGTCAGCGCCCGCTTCGGCAAGGGCTTGTGCTTGTTCGGCAAAGGCGCTTTGCAATTCGCCAGGGTCGATATCACCAGTGACGAGCAGTTTGCCGCTGGGGCCAATCGAGGCAAAAACCAAGGCGCGCTCGCTGGCTGCCATGCGCGAAATCTCCACCCCGCGCCGATTGATCTGTTGCACATCAAAAGGGGCGTTCTGTTCGGCGAGCCTAAGCCGGTTTGCGCCAAAGGTGTTGGTGAGGATAACCTGGCTTCCGGCCGCAACATAAGCGCGAGCCACTTCCCCCACCTGCTCCGGATGCGTCACGTTCCAGGTGTCGGGAAACTCACCCAAACCCAGGCCCCGACACTGCAACTCGGTGCCCCAGGCGCCATCGGTCAGGACCGGGCCGGAAGCGAGGAGCTTTTGAAAAAGCGAATGCATCAAGCGGTAAAACCTGCCTAGGCCTGAGGCGCCGCGACGGCCCTTTTGGCCAATGCCACCGCGCCCACGGCATTTTCAGAGTAGCCATCGGCGCCGATTTCGTGAGCAAATTTCTCCGTCAGCGGCGCGCCTCCCACAAAGACCTTCACCTGCTGGCGCACCCCGGCGCGTTCGAGGGCTTCGATGGTTGTTTTCATCGCCGGCATGGTAGTCGTCAGCAAGGCGGACATGGCGATGATATTGGCGTGCTTCTCCTTGATCGTCTCGATGAATTTCTCGGGCGGCACATTGACGCCGAGATCAATCACCTCGAACCCGCCTCCTTCCAGCAGCGAGGCCACGAGGTTCTTGCCGATGTCGTGCAAGTCACCTCGGACAGTTCCAATGGCGACGCGCCCCACCGGTTGCTCGCCTCGGGCGGCCAGCAGCGGGCGGATCAGTTCCAGGGCGGCTTTCATCGCCCGCGCCGAGATGAGCAGCTCCGGCACAAAATATTCGCTGCACTCGAACCGGCGTCCCACCTCGTCCATGGCGGGCACCATCTGTTCGTTCACAAGCTTGAGCGGGTCGATTCCCTGGGCCAGGGCTTGTTCGGCGGCGCCTCGAGCCAGCAGGGCGTCCCCATTGATGATAGCCTCTTGGAGTTGGTTCAGTTCGGGCATAGGAGCAATTCGGGTCGGCGGTTGCAGCGACCACCCATTTATAACCTGCGCAGGTTTGGAAAGCAAACATTGCCGTGGTGAACGGGCGCGAACTTTTCTGCTGCGGCCATGGCAAAAAATGGTAAGTTGCCCCAAAAGTAAGTTATGAGCGCCCACCAGCCGCATCGTTCTCTGCCGACCCTCGCCGGGATTGCCACTCTGCAAAAAGCCATGAAACCGGGCCTTGCCGTCGAGGAATGCGTCCGCCGGCTGAAACGGTACCATTACGCTTTCAAGCGGCTGCACGGAATCTTCATCGCGCGCATCACGGCCGAGCCGCTCTATGAGCTCAAGATGGGTTTCAGTTATCATGGGCATTTGTGCGCCGAGCACGTCACCGCCTTGCGCCAGCGGGTCGGTGAAATGCGCGAACCCCCGCTCGGGCTCGAGGCTGTCCCGGATGCAAACCTCGAAATTTTTTGGGATGAAATTCTGGGGGCCCCCACGACAGGCGAGCTTCTGGCCGGGTTGTATGAGAAAGCGTTGCCTGCGCTTCAACAGGCGCTCGAACAGCATCTCCAGGACACCAATCCGCTCGCCGATCAGCCCAGCGCCAGGGTGTGCCGCATTGCTTTGATGGATATCGCCGATATGCTTCAATTTGGGGCTCAGTGCGGCGAGGCGCTGGTGGATGCCTCGGGGCGTGAACAAATGAAAGAATGGCTGGGATTGCTGGACACGTGCCTCGATGCGGCAGGTGGACTGGATGGAACGGCCAAGCCCAGCGGCCAGGCTGTAGCGCGCCGGCATTCCGCCGTTCCGTATCGTTACGAGGGGGTGCCCAAACGCGATGAACGTTTTCCTGACCCCTACAACATGGGCGTCAACGCCGAAGTCTTCCTTTATGACGAAAAGTTCCCGCCGCAGCCCAAAACGCTGATGATGTTTTACAAGCGGCTGCGCGAGATCGATGTGCCCGAGATGATGGCCAGCATTATCACAGAGACCAAGAGCAAGCCTTGGGACTATTACCGCGACATGACCCGCCAGCTCTGGGACGAGGCCCGCCACGCCATGATGGGTGAGGTCGGTTTTGCCAACCTCGGAATTGAGTGGCCCCAAAAAGTCATGGTGAACTATACCTGGTCCTTGGCCCTCAATACCCAGCTCAAACCCATTGAACGCCACGCGGTGCTGTACTTTATCGAGCAGGGATTGATGCCCAAAAATGGCAAGCGTTTCGAGTGGGAAGTGGGGCGAGCCTCCCAAAATCCTTTGGCCGCCCTGTTCCAGGATTACGATTGGGCCGATGAAGTCCTTCATGCGCGCATCGGACGCGATTGGTATCTCAAGGAATTCAAGGACCCACAACAAGCCGTCCGCTACGGTGACCAGTGCTGGTCCCGGGTCTTGATGGATTGGGAAACCTGGCGCCGCCAGGGCCTGACTGAACATCGCAATTGGTGGCCGGACCTTTACCGGGCCGCCTGCCAGCGCTGGGGTATCGAGCCCGACCCGGCGGTCCTGGCCTACTCGACCACCTATCAAACCGTTCGCGCCGATCTCAAAGAACTCACCGGCAGCGCATGACCGCGCAAACTCCAGTATGCTTCCACACCCCGTAATAAGAACCCGATTTGAGGCCGCCGAGCAGAAGCCCGATTTCGTAAACCAGCTCTTTGATCGCGGCGCGCAATATTACGATGGCATTGTGTCCTGGGGTTTCCTCAGGAGCGGCAGCAGTTACCGCCGGTGGGCGTTGGGGCGGCAAGGTTTGCGCCCCGGCCAACGGCTGCTGGATGTCGGTTGCGGCACGGGCCTTGTGGCGGTCGAAGCAGCCAGGCTCCTGGGCACCGCGCAGAGCATTACCTGTCTGGACCCGAGCAGCGGTATGCTTTCAGTGGCAAAACGCAAACTCAACGCGCGCTTCCTCCAGGGGCGGGCGGAAGAGATTCCGTTGCCGGACGGGTCGTTCGATTTTCTGACGATGGGTTACGCGCTGAGGCACGTGACCAGCCTGGATCAGGCCTTTCAGGAATACCACCGGGTGCTGGCGAGCGGGGGCAAGGTGCTGCTGCTCGAAATTACCAAGCCGTCCAACCGGCTTGGCGCCGCCCTGTTGAAGACCTACTTCAACTCTTTATACCCCTGGCTCACTCGGATTTTCACCGGAAGCCAAGCCGCACAGGACCTGGTGAAGTATTACTGGGAAACGATCGAAGCTTGCGTGCGCCCCGAGCTGATCCTGGAAACTTTGCGTCGAGCAGGATTCAGAGAGGTAAAACGGGATAGCCGTTTTGGCATACTAAGCGAGTACTCGGCGGTGAAATAGGAACCGGCGAACGCGGCCTCACATTTTGGAGTGCAGCCGCAAACAAAGCACGACGCCGTTTTGGAGTTGACTGGCCGATCCGCGATTTCATTTCCTCATTCGAAATCAGTCGGCCCTGCTCAATGTCGCCCTCTGCCTCCTGAATAGCTGCAAGAAGGGCATCTCGTCCACCACGTCGCGAAAGTCAATGTCGTCGGGCAGGCGCTCCGCGTCCAACAGCGGGCAACAACCTGCATCCGCAAAGCAGCTCGAATTCACGATTGGACGAACGAGTCAGGAGTCTCCGCGAGGGCGGCGTACAAGCATAGCCAAGTCGTGACCCTCCTGCTGCGAATTCTCGATGCGAATTTACACTGTCTTGAATTCAGTCCGGATTCGTTCACACTGACGCCAATGAAATTCAGCCGAAATATCCATCTACTAAGGACATTTATCGCAGCCTTGGCTCTTTCATCGACGGCAAATGCGCAAACCGGCGCAGCCGAACAGCCGCCGGCAGAATCCATGGCCGCCCTGCCCCTGGAAGAATCCGCGAGCCGGGGAATTGTCACGCGCGATCCTTCCGACATCGTAAAGTGCAAGGGTGAATATTGGGTCTTTTACACCGGGCGCGGCGTGCCGTCTTATCATTCCAAGGATTTGGTGAAATGGGAACGCGGGCCTGCGGTATTCAAAACGGCGCCGGAATGGATCGCCAACACGGTTCCCGAAAACCGCCACATGTCCTATTGGGCGCCGGACATCATGAAAGTCGGCGACCGGTATCTGCTCTATTATGCCGTTTCCTCGATGGGAAAAATGACCTCGGCCATCGGGCTGGCCACGAATGCCACCTTAGACCCAAACGACCCGGCGTATCAGTGGACTGATGAAGGTGTCGTGGTGCGGACGCGGGAGGGTGACAACTACAATGCGATCGATCCAACTGTATTTCGTGACACCGACAGCAGCCTGTGGTTGACGTTTGGTTCCTATTGGAGCGGCATCAAGCTGATTCAGCTCGATCCCAAGACCGGCAAACGCATCGCGCCGGATTCGGAGATATATTCACTGGCCTACAATGAATCAATCGAGGCGTCTTATCTGTGCAAGCATGATGGCTACTACTATCTTTTTGTGAACTGGGGTTCTTGCTGTCAGGGCCCCAGGAGCACTTACAACATCCGGATCGGTCGGAGCACGAAGGTCACCGGGCCGTATCTTGACAAAGCCGGTGTGGACATGTTACACGGCGGGGGCAGCGTGTTTTTGGCCACTACCAACGGGCCGTTGATCGGACCGGGCCATGCGGGAACGCTGCTTGCGGAAGGCAGGACTTGGTTCACGTCAGATTTCGAAGGTGACCTTCGGATGAATGGAAAAGCAACCCTTGCGATCATGCCCTTGCGATGGAATCTGGACGGATGGCCGGAGGCAACGGTGATTGATGTCAAACCTCCCAACCTTGCCGAACCTGCGTCGAGGTAAATCCTTTGGGAAAACAGTGCGGTGATTCAGGGGCTAGAAATGCGACTTACGAAGAAAGATACGGGGGACGCAGGGGGAAACGGCACGAATTTCACGAATTAGCACGAACCGGGCTTTCGGAGATTAAGTTCTGCCAGTTTGGGGTTTTTCATGGCGCGGCGACGGCGACATCCGAGATGATGGTCATCGCCGCGTCCAGTGCGGGAGGATAGTTGGGCTCTTATTCCACATATCCGATCAGTAGGCGCCCGTTCGCGGAGTCGCAGAGCAAGGCGGATCTCCACAACACGGTCAACTGCTCATACCGGGTGAGAACATCCCGCCAGTGGATGTTCTCCAGATCGGTTAGCTCGCCCAAGCGATGGGCGGTTTTGGCTGGCAGCTCTCCGCCCTGGTCGGCTAAGAGCGCGAGGAGTGTGTTCATCGAATAGACACGTGTGAGTTCCGCCAAAGCGGCGCTGCGCTCCGGCACATAAAGAAAAAATATCCCGATTTTCCGCAGCTTCTCCGGATCATAGCAGTCGATGAGGTCTGCCCCTTCGCCTCCAGGCACGAACGGGCCAAATAGTCGGTCGAAAGCGCCTCTATCCGAGCGGAGCAGGGCCTCGCGAAACAGGATGTAGTCGTGACCAAAGCACGCTGCCGTAGTCCCATCAATCGCAGGCCCAAGAATCCCGGACAACCCCTCAAAAGCAGGTCCACCACCGGCATGGTATAGCGTGTCGAGAAACGTTTTTGCTTGTGGAACCAGATCATAAGAGCTGCTGTCGCGTAATGCGTTGGCAGGAATCTCCGCCAGGCCTGACGACTGCCATGCTGCCTCCACGGCTCGGGGTGGCGCAAGGATAAGCGAGATGTCAGAAAGGGACATTGCGTGTCGCGGCCCAACGGGCCGGATGACCTACTGCCGCTGAGAATACTGGCGCCCGCATCGCCCCTTCCCTTTCGAAAACCAAGACGCTGGCGGCGGTTAGCTCCGTCCGGTTATTCGGCTCGTCTGGACCAAGCGCGTCGAAGTGGCTGAAACCTGGATGTTGCTGTCAATCAGCTGGGTGACTGCCTGTGCGTCGGCTTCACAGCGTCCGCGACACGCTAAACTCTTTGGAAGCTCGACGGCGCACTCTCGGCACAAACCTCTGCCGCAAGACTTGCAGGTGCCGACCGCTTCTCTGTCTTGGTGATAGAAACAACGCATAAATTTGTGCGACGCTCGATGTGGCTTAACGGTAAAACTCACTCGCGCCGGGCCCCTGGGCTCGGATATGAAACAGAAAGCTCATCGCGGCGTCAGTGAAGTGATTGGTTAGCGCTCATGTGTTGATCTATTCCAGGATTTCTTGCCTTGGGTGGTCGTGCCCGTTTCGGGATTGTGCGCCCGAGCCAATCACTGTCCGCATCCGGATAAGTGACGGCTGTAAAATTCAGGGTTTTCCTGCGCATCGTCTCATGTTGGTCCGCAAATCAGTTTAAATCAAGCGCCCATTACCTCCTCACCAGCACCATCACCTCGGAAATGACCAACTGAT
Source organism: Verrucomicrobiia bacterium (assembly GCA_035946615.1). Lineage (NCBI taxonomy): Bacteria > Pseudomonadati > Verrucomicrobiota > Verrucomicrobiia > Verrucomicrobiia bacterium. The sequence goes on along the minus strand of DASYZB010000105.1, from coordinate 89,428 downwards.
ACTTGCGACGATGTTCGCGAATCAAAAATGGCAGGTCCACCCGCTTCGCCAGCTTGAACCCGGGGCGCAACAGGGACTGCACCCGGCGGCTGGTGAGCCACTCATTTTTTGGCGTGAATTCCTCGAGCCATGAAAACGGCGAGGCAATCACCAGTTGACCGCCCGGGGCGACCACCCGCTCAAGCTGGGCCAGGAAACGGGCCGGATGCGGCAGCCGGCACAGCAGATTGATACATGCGACAATCTGGAACGGGCCAGCCGCGTAGCGGCTCAAATCCATAGCGTCACCCGCCCGAAATTCCACTGAGCTTTTGCGCAGCCCAGCGGGCAATGTTAATCGGAGCGAGCGGAATTGTTTGCCAGTCTCCTGGAGCCGAATCTGAATCTGACGCTCCGATGCCATCCGGCGGGCGGCGCGAATGAAGCGCCCGGAGAAATCTATCCCCACTGCCTGGTCCGCAAGGCGCCCCAGCTCGAAGGTGAAGCGGCCCACACCGCAGCCCAAATCGAGCGCCGCAATGTGTCCCTTGCGGCGGATTGGCAGCAGGCATTCGGTCCGTATTCTCTTGTGGAATCGCAGCATCTCAGGCGCAAGGCAACCAAAGGCGCGGAGCTGCGGCGCCGTCCCGTAGTGGAACAGGAGATATTCGCTTAAGTAACGGTTGCTCTCGTAAGGATTGGAGGTCACAGAGCGACCTGTTTTACAAAATCGGTGGGCTGATAATCCTTGAGCAAAAGGACCTCCTGTTTGTCCTTGCGCATCCAGAGGCCGTTGAGGTGAATCTCGGGGGTTTTATGAGGGGCAAAGAGGATGTCCTCGTGCGTGGCGTGGCGTTTGTCTTTGAAACGAGCGAGGCCCAAATCACCGCCCAAATGATCATCCCGTCCGGTGGCCAAATGCATGGTGCCGAGAATCTTTTCATCCTGGATATCGGCGCCGGCCACCGGCAAGACCTGCGTGCCCAAACCGAGTTCACCCAACTGGCCCGTAGCCGGGTCCTCTTTGAAAAGCGCCAAGGCGCGCTCGAGACTTTCCGCGTTGCCTTGCAGTAATCTCCCATCCCGAATTCGCCCCCCGCTCACTTCCATCAGAGCCAGAGTGCCGTCTTCTTTTAGTTTCATTGGAAACTGCCCATCAGCGCCCGTAGGGACCCAATAGATTTCCCCTGCCGGCAGGTTAGCAATTTCGCCGGGGGTGCGGCAGAGGCCATGGCTCTTTTGCGCCTCCTGTCCTCCCAATTGGAGCGTCAGACGGTATGTGCCGCCAAGCGTTTCGAATTCAACCAGCACCTCCTCACAGCGGGTCAGGGCCTGGCGAAAGCGCTCGGCTTTGAGCGAGACCTGTTCGTAATCCTTGGCCAGGCCGCTTTGAAGAATAATCGGGTTGCACCCGTGCATGGTGGCGCCGCGAAAGCCCATTTTCCTGGCGAGAGCTGTCAACGGGGCTGTAGCGGAGTAAGTGGAGAAGTACAGCACGATGTCGAGGTGGGCCAGCGCGTCCTCGACCAGCCGCAGCCTGCGGCCCTCCGGATTCACGACGTCAGGCGGCAACTCCAGGTTGCTGCCGCCGGTGGGCTCGTAGGCATAAAATTCGATTGTGGCGAAAGGCAACTCCGCCCGGCGCTGCTGCAGCCCTAAATAAAATACCTCATAGGCAATGCGCTGGGTAATGAACGCCGGGTTTTGCTTGAATTTCCAATTATCGATCTCGGATAATTGGGGCAGGTCGATAAAAACACCCACCCGCTCGGATGCTTTGGGGTGGAACACCGTTTTCATGAGGCGAACCAGATCAAACCCAGGGATTCCCATGGCTCTTAGCATAGCGCGTCTGCAACTTTCCGCAACCCGCCTAATACTTCAGCACCGTTGCCAAGAACCTCCGGCATTGCTCGGTCGTGGGGGAGTCGAACAGCGCCGCGCCTTCGCCCGTCTCGACAATGCGCCCGTCGGCAAGGAACGCGACGCGGTCCGCCACCACCCGCGCAAAGCCCATCTCATGAGTGACCAGCACCAGGTCGGAGCCTTCGGCGCGGAGTTGCCGTATCATATCGAGCACCTCGGCGGTCATCTCCGGGTCCAAAGCCGAGGTTGGCTCATCAAAGAGCAGCACCCGTGCCTTGATAGCCACCGCCCGCGCAATGGCTACCCGCTGGCGTTGGCCCCCGGAGAGGGCGGCCGGTCTCTTGGCCTCATGCGCTTGAAGTTGGAAGCGCCGCAGCAGCCCCCGGGCGGTCTCGATAGCCTCCGCCGCCTCGTAGCCATGCACCTTCTGGAGCGGCAGCGTGATGTTCTCCAATGCGGTTAAGTGCGGGAAGAGGTTGAATGCCTGAAAAACCACACCCACACTGCGGCGATGGCGTAGCAGCGACTCTTCATCGAACCGCACCCGCTCCCCGTTCAATGTGAACTCCCCGGCATCGGGTGTTTCCAAACCGGCCAGGATTCGCAACAGGGTCGTTTTGCCGCCGCCCGATGGCCCCACCAGGACAAGGCTATGGACCCCGGACAACTCGAGCGACACGCCATCCAATGCTCGGTGGGGTCCAAATGCTTTGCTGATATTGCGGATGCTAAGTTTCAAAGCGGAGTCTCTTTTCCAGGGCCCGTGTCCAGAGGGAAATCGGCAAGGTCAAAACCAGGTACCCCAAGGCCAGCGGGATGTAGGATTCGAGGGTGCTGTAAGTGACCGAATTCACATCGCGCGCGGCCTGAGTGAATTCGTTTACAGCAATAATCGAGAGCAGCGACGAATCCTTAATAAGCGAGACGAACTGTCCAACCAGCGGCGGCAGCGTCAAGCGCAGCGCCTGGGGGAAAATGATGTATCCATACGTTTGCGCGCGAGTCAGTCCGATGGCTTTCGCGGATTCGACTTGGGATTGGCCGATGCTCTCGATTCCAGCCCGCACCACCTCGCTGATATAGGCCCCGCTGAAAAAGGACAGTATCAACACACCCGCCACATACCGGTTCTCGATGCGAAAGGCATCCGCCACAATGTAGAAAAAAATCAGAATTTGCACCAGGAGCGGCGTGCCTCGAACCAGTTCGATGTAGAGCTGGCCGAAATAGCGCATGGGCAGGAAACGGGAGCGGCGCACCAGGGCGAAAACCACGCCAATAATGGTGCTGAGGCCCAAGGAGACCAGCGAGATGGCAATCGTCACCAACCACCCCTCCAGGAACGTGCGGCGGTACTTGTAAACGGCGCCCCAATTCCATTGGTAGGCGACCTGGTGGAACGAAAAGTAAAAGACAAAGGCCACCAGCAACAGCGCCAGCAGCAATCCAATAACCCGTGAAGACCACGGCGCCGAGCCGTCGGCCGCGCTAACTGGTGCAAAGAGAATTCTCCTCAAAGGAATCAGAAATAAAATGGTATGCCCAGTTTTTTGAACTCTTCCTTTTGGCCGGGGAGATATTTCTCGCCCAGAGCCTCAAAGCCGCCGTGAGCGCGAAACTCGGACAGGAACCGGTTCACCTGGGTCTTGAGAGCGGCGTCTCCTTTGCGCAGACCGATGGCCCAGGCCTCCTCCTGGAAGGGCTCGAGCAGGGCGCGGGTGGCATCGGGATGCTGCCGCCAATGCTTGAAGACAGACATCTGGTCATAAATGAAGGCCTGCGCTTTATCCTGAACGACCTCCAGCACGCAGGCATCCTCCTTGTCGAACACCAGCACCTGCGCCCGCTTCAGATGGGTTTGGGCATAGAGCTGGCCGGTTGTCCCCTGCTTCACCGCGATATGAAAGCCGGATTCATCCGCGTCGGCAATAGAGCGGATCAGGGCCGACTTGTTGACCAGCAGGCAAAGCCCGGTCCGCAAGTACGGCTCGGAAAAGTCAATCGATTCCGCGCGCTCCGGAGTCTCTGTCATTGAAGAAATAATCAAATCGATCTTGCCGGTCTTGAGCGCCGGAATCAAACCGTCAAAAGGGATGTTTTCAATCCGCACATCGCGTCCCAGAAATTTGCCCAGCGCCCCGGCCATTTCGACGCTGATTCCGAAGGGCTTGCCCTGCGGATCAATCATCTCAAATGGGGGATAGTTGAGTTCCATCCCGACGACAAGTCGTGCCGCAGGGTTGGGAGCGCAGCCCGGGGCGGCAAGGCAAAGAGCCAGCGCCAGCAACCACTTCACAGAAGCAGCCGGTGCGGCGATTGGGCGGTTGTTCATGCGCCCGGCATTGTAGCACGGAGACCGTTTAATACTCCACATTTGCCTTCTTCATATCCCGGGACTAGGTTCTATTCAGGTTTTTTCGCAGTGAACCCAAGACATGCCCAAATTAGCTTTTATGAAAACCATCACTTCTCATCAGCGATCGAAGGCCGGCGCCATTAAGAACCAGCGCGCCTCAACAACCGCCGGTCACGGCAACGGTCACAGCGCAGCGCGTGGAAATGGCCATGGAATCCGGGCGGAGGTGGCGGCCTGGCTGGCTCGCCCCAAACACAACCTTATCGGCGGGCGATGGGCGCCCAGCGCGGCTGGGAAGAGCTTCAACACAGTCAATCCAGCCGACGGTTCGGTGCTCGCCCGGGTGCCCGATAGCGAACGGGAGGACATCAACCGCGCTGTCGCGGCTGCCCGGCGCGCCTTCGAATCGGGGCCTTGGCGCAAAATGACCCCAAGCGAGCGGGGCAAATTGCTATGGCGCATTGGCGACCTGATTCTAGGACATGCGGACGAGCTGGCGGAATTGGAATCGCTCGATAACGGCAAACCGTGCGCGGTGGCGCGTGTCGCCGATGTCCCCCTCGCAGCCGATCTGTTCCACTACATGGCGGGATGGGCCACCAAGATTGAAGGCAATACCATCCCCATTAGCGTCCCCTACGCGCCGGGCGCGCAGTTTCATGCCTTCACGCTGCGCGAACCGCTCGGGGTCGTTGGCCAAATCATTCCGTGGAATTTCCCGCTCCTGATGGCGGCCTGGAAACTGGGCCCTGCCCTGGCGGCCGGCAACTGTGTCGTGCTCAAACCGGCTGAGCAAACCCCGCTTTCGGCATTGCGCCTGGGCGAATTGCTGCTTGAAGCCGGGCTTCCTTCGGGCGTCGTCAACATCGTTACCGGTTTTGGGGAAACCGCCGGAGCCGCCCTGGCAGCCCATGATGATGTGGATAAGGTCGCCTTCACCGGCTCGACCGAGGTCGGCAAGCTCATCGTGCGGGCGGCGGCTGGAAACCTGAAAAAGGTCACGCTGGAACTGGGAGGAAAGTCTCCCAATATAGTGTTTAAAGATGCCGGCGATCTTGAGGCAGCTATAAACGGGGCAGCCAACGCGATCTTTTTCAATCACGGCCAATGCTGTTGCGCCGGTTCCAGGTTATTGGTCGAACGCGAAGTTTTCGATGATGTGGTCTCCGGGATTGCGCAACGCGCCAAGAAGATCAAGCTGGGCTCGGGATTAGCGCCGGAAACCGAGATGGGGCCGCTGGTTTCGGAGGAACAACTGATGCGCGTCACCCGCTATCTGCACCAGGGCAAACAGGACGGCGCCTGCTTTGTCACCGGAGGGGCGCGGGTCGGCGAGCAGGGCTACTTCGTCCAGCCCACCGTGGTCAAAGACGTTAACCCAAAAATGAGCATCGTCCGGGAGGAAATCTTCGGGCCGGTCGTGGTGGCCGAGCCGTTTACGGATGCGGAGGAACTGATGCCGCGCGCCAACGGGACCGAATATGGTCTTGCGGCAGGTGTCTGGACCCGGGACATCGCCAAGGCCCATCGCGTTGCAGCAGCACTCCGAGCCGGCACGGTCTGGATTAATTGCTACAACGTCTTCGATGCCGCTCTGCCGTTCGGCGGATACAAACAATCCGGCTGGGGCCGCGAAATGGGCCACGAGGTCCTGGAACACTATACCGAGACCAAAGCAGTAGTGATTGGTTTGTAAGAAGGAGGACTGGCACAAGAGGGTGCGCCAGCGCTTTGGACTGCGGTAGTCCTCTACCGCTTTGAAAAAAAAGAGAGGCCCGGGTCCTCCAGGCCTCCAGAGATTGACGAAACAGAAATTCAGTAGCGTTCGCGCCGGCCACCGCCACCGCCACCGCCGCCGCCGCCACGAAACTCACGCCGGCCACCGCCGCCGCCGCCGCCGGGGCGCTCTTCACGAGGACGGGCAATATTGACCGTCAAGGCTCGGCCGCCTAGTTCTTTGCCGTGCAACGCGTCGATGGCCTTCTGGGCTTCCTCGGGCGTGCTCATAGTGACAAAGCCAAAACCCCGTGGCCGGCCCGTGGCGCGATCCATCATCAGGTTTGCTTCCAGGACCGTGCCGTGTGCCGCAAAGGCATCCTGCAGGTCGTTTTCCGTAATGTTGAAACTAAGGTTTCCAACAAACAATTTTGCACTCATCTATTAACTATTTCCCTGTCCTTGACTAACTCTTGCTTTCTCCAGACTGTTCCCGCCTATCGGGTTTCAAATCGTCACTGAACCTGTGTTCACCTGAAGATTCACCATGGCCGTGGAAGCGACAAGCTATCTGACAGATTGCCGAACAGTGCGCCCTTTTGGAAAAATTGCAAGCCCTATCGACGAAAAAAGAAGTAGGGTTTAACCCCACTGCGACGCAGTTTGTTCATGCACAGCTATTTACAACTACAAAACCTGGCGGGCAATGGACACATTTTTCAATCCAGCGTCGGGCTTTGACCCCGTTCCAGTTCCAAAAACTCAGTTTACTCAGCAAAGGTCAAATCGGTGAATATCCGAAGGGTCGAACCTTGTTGTGGAGAATTCTATGGTCCATCCAGGGCTGAGGGTGTGGAGGGCGTGTGCCACTCGAGGCGAAATGACAGCTAGGTCTCCGGCCTTAAGCGTGATGGATTCCCGCGCGCCGGACTCGATATCGCCCACAACTAACTTCAGTTCGCCTTGCATGAGATAAATCTGCTCCTCTTTGACTCGATGAAAATGATTCCCGCGCGCACTGCCTGCTTGCAGTTCGACCGCCGCCATGTAGCAGATGCCCTCGGTTCCATCATAAAACTGCGCCAACTCGCCTTGGGACAAAAACAAGCGCTTCAGGCGGGGCGCTTCCGGCCCGGGCCGGCCATGAACGGTAAAAAGCGACTGCACATGGACTTTGCCGGACAAAAGCGTGGATTCAGGCATTTTGGTGGGACCTATAGCACACCGGGTTTGCTTTGGCGAGCATGGTACAAGAGAGCGCGCCAGCGTCTTGGACTGCGGCAGTCCTCTGCCGCTTTTGGATGTCCTCCCGCTCCGACGCCGCCGCCCAAATCCAAGGCCACAGGACGTGGGGACTCGAAACCCATCCACCATACCCCTTGCAACCGAGTCATTATTAGCCTATTCTGGACGGGTGGTGAAAAGACAACCGCGTCAAAATATTTTCATTCTCGAGGGCCAATGCGCCGGGCCGGGCGTTTGCCCCCTGAGCCGGGTCCAGGCGGGCATGACAGTCTGCATCAAACGCCTTTCTACCACTCCAGAAATGAGCGACCGCCTCCGTGAAATGGGTTTTTGCGAGGACCAGCAAATCAAATTAGTTGCGTGCGAATCCAGCTTTATCTGCCAGGTCTGCAACGCGCGGCTTGGCATCAGCAAAAAGCTGGCTGACTCGATCTTTGTTCAGGCTGTGCAGGGCTCGTTCACCGAGGAGTAATTTATGCCGCCGGTTCTTCAGCCCTTGAGTTCTGTCCCTGCAGGCCACTCGGCAACCGTCGCCGAGATCAAGTTGCCGCCGGCCAGGCGTCCGCGCCTTATGGAAATGGGACTGCTCGTCGGAACGAAAGTCGAGCTGGTTCGATTTGCCCCGCTGGGCGACCCAATTGAAATCAAGGTTCGCGGTTACAATCTGACCCTGCGGAAGCACGAGGCCGAGCAGATATTCGTTCAACCCACCGAATAGGCGCTCGGGAGCAGAGGTCAAATGAGTCCCGGAACTCCCAGCGCCCAGGGGCAGCCCGTTTTACCTGTGGCAGCGACCACTGCCTCGCCTGCAGTCGAGCCGTCAGGCGGGGCCTCGAACCTCCATACCGGCATCGCGCCCTCACACGCTGAGCCACCCACCTCTCGACTCTCGGCCAAGCTCCCGTTGTTCATCGTCTTAACCGGCAACCCAAACTCGGGCAAAACAACACTATTCAACGCGCTGACAGGTTTGCGCGCCAAAGTCGGCAACTACGCCGGAGTCACCGTCGAACGCAAGGAGGGGCGGCTGCTGGGCGCCCCTGCGGACTTGAACGCGCGCGTGCTCGATTTGCCCGGCACTTACAGTCTCAGTCCTCAATCGCTCGATGAACAAATCTCGCGCGATGTCCTGCTCAACCGTCTGCCCGAGCTGCCCGCTCCGAGCCTGATTGTTGTGGTAGTCGATGCATCGAATTTGCAGCGCAACCTTTATTACGCAACGCAAGTCATCGAGCTGGGCTATCCCACCATCATCGCCTTGAACATGGTCGATGTAATGGAAAGCAACGGCCTGCTCATCGACATCGAGAAGCTCGGCGCTGAGTTGGGCGTGCCGGTGCTTCCCATTATCGCCAGTGAAGGCAAAGGAATCAGCGACCTCAAACAGCGCATCATTTCGGTAATCCGCCAGAAGCCGGCGGCCCGGGCATCCGCCCTTTTTTGCGACCTGCCTCAAGCCATCGAAAAGGAAACATCGAACCTCGCCGCCCTATTGGGCCGCCTGTTCCCTGAACGGCGGGCGCAGGCAGGCGCCGAGGCCATGCTCATCCTGAACAATGAAAACGCGCTGACATCCAGCGGCGCGCATTACCCGGCCGCTGTGCAGGCCGATGTCCTGGCCGCTCGCGCCCGGCTCGATGCGGCCGGAGTGGATTGGCGCGGCGCAGCCATTGAAGGACGCTATACACGCATCTCGGCCATTCAGCGCGCTGTCACCACCGAGTTGTCGGCTCCCGGCCAGACCTTCAGCGACCGGCTCGACCGGGTGCTGACCCACAAGGTCTGGGGCACAATCATTTTCGTCGCCATCATGCTGGTGATGTTCCAGAGCATCTTCACCTTCGCGCAAATCCCCATGAACGCGCTGCAATCCGCCGTGAACTGGCTGGGTGGCGCCACCAGCCGGCTCATTCCGCCAGGGGACCTCAACAGCCTGCTGGTCGAGGGAATCATCGCCGGGGTAGGGGCGGTCATTGTGTTCCTGCCGCAAATCCTTTTGCTCTTCCTGTTCATTGGCTTTCTCGAAGACACCGGGTACATGGCGCGCGCGGCGTTTCTCATGGACCGCCTCATGAGCAAGGTGGGGTTGCACGGTAAAAGCTTTATTCCAATGCTCAGCTCCTTTGCGTGCGCTATCCCGGGCATCATGGCCACGCGCACCATCGAGAGTCCCAAAGACCGCCTCGTCACCATCCTGGTGTCGCCCTTGATGAGTTGCTCGGCGCGCCTGCCCGTTTACACGCTGCTCATTGCCGCTTGCATCCCCGACATTACCGTCCTTGGATGGCTCAAGCTGGCGGGCCTGACCATGCTCTCGATGTATCTCCTGGGCATTGTCGTCGCGCTGTTGATGGCCTGGCTATTCAAAAAGACCCTGCTCAAAGGCGAAACGCCGCTGTTGATTATGGAGTTGCCCCCCTATAAACGACCGCTGGCGCGCGTCGTGGTGCGGCACATGTGGGACCGCTCGAAGCTCTTTGTGCGCCGCGCCGGCACGGTCATTCTGGGCATCAACATTCTCCTGTGGTTCCTGGCCACTTACCCGCACGACCCCCATATTACCAGCCAATACGCCGCCCGCCGCGCCGCCATTCTACTGGATGCGCGCCAACAACCGGGCGCGTCAGCCGCCATTCCTTCCGCTTCTGCGCAACTGGCCGCCCTGGACACCGAAGAGGCCGGCGCAAAACTGCGGCAGAGTTATGCCGGCCATTTGGGACGGCTGATCGAACCGCTCATTGCCCCGCTCGGTTTTGACTGGAAAATGGGCATCGGCATTGTCTCCTCTTTCGCCGCGCGCGAAGTATTCGTCAGCACCATGTCCACAGTCTATAACGTGGGCAATTACGACCGCTCCGAGTCCAGCATGAACAGCCTGGCAAAGACACTCAAGGCCCAGACCCGCCCGGACGGTTCACCGCTCTACACGCCTCTGTTGGCGATTACCTTGATGGTCTTTTATGTCTTTGCGCTGCAATGCGTCAGCACCGTGGCCATTGTCCGGCGCGAAACCAATTCCTGGAAATGGCCCCTGTTCCAATGGCTGTATATGGGAGTGCTGGCTTGGGGCCTGGCCTTTGTCACCTACCGCCTGGGGCATTTATTTGGGTGGGGGTGACGTTCGATGTTCGACGTTCGCCTGTTGGAGTTCGTTCCGGTCGCAAGTCTCTTTCCCGCAAAGAGATAATTCTCTTGCCTTGTCTCCATTATTTAAACTATATTATCCTGCACAGCCAAGCCTTGCAGAATTGGCGTTCAATGAATTCGGGTCAGTCAATTCGGCGCCGAGGTTTCACGCTCCTCGAGCTCCTGGCGGTAATTGCAACCATTGCGATCCTCGCCGCGCTCCTCTTGCCTATCCTCGGGCGAGCCAAAATGAAAGCGCAGCGTACTGCCTGCTCTTCCAATCTGCGCCAACTCGGCCTGGCGTGGGTCATGTATTACAACGACAACGCCGGCGCCTTGGTTCCCTCTTCGCCCGATAGCCCCGACGTGTGGGTCCAGGGCGACATGTCGATTTCCAACCAGGCCGTGAACCTCGATCTCATTCGCCAGGGCAAGCTCTATCATTACAACCAGAGCCCCTCCATCTACCATTGCCCAGCCGATCAAGGCAAAATCATCGACGGCAACCTGGTTCATGCCGTGCGCAGCTATTCGATGAATTGTTTCATGGGCGCCCGTAACGACCAGACCGTCATTCCGCCTACCGCTGTCGATTACGTCCCGTTCTTTGCTAAAGATGCCGAAATCCGCCGCCCCTCTGAGATGTGGGTGCTGCTCGATGAAGACCAACGCAGCATCAATGACGGCTTCTTCATCACCGACCCCAGCGGCCACATGTGGTTTGATTTCCCCGCCGTCTCCGAGCAGCGCCACAACTTCAGCTACAGCCTCTGTTTTGCCGATGGCCACTCGGAAGTCTGGCGATTCAGCGACCAGCGGTCCTTGTCGGTTAGCTCCAACAACGTCGAGCAATCCGGCAACATGGACCTCGCCCGCCTCGCCCACGCCACCACGGTGCCCAAATAGCGGACGCGTTTTAGAGTTGTTGGAGCCGGCGCGAGAGGGCTCTGATTCTTCCTCCCTTTCATGCAGCCGGTTGCAACCGGCGTGCACGCTCACGTCCCCTACCTCGTTCGCGCCGATTCCTTCAATCTCGCAACCAGGTCTTTGAACTGGCCGCTCTCCGGGGCCACCCTTGCCGCCGCGCTTGCGATAACTAAAGCATCCTTCGGACGGCTCTCCTTAACCAGGAAATCCGAATAGCGGAACACGACTTCCGGGCTGTCGGGACAAATTGCGAAGGCCTCGCGAAAGGCAAAGTCCGCCTCCGCCTCCATGCGCTGTCGCTCTGCGGCGTTATTTGAGTGGGCGACCCGCCACGCATAGACCCCGCCAATCGAACTGCGCAGCTTCGAGGCCCATTTCTTGGCATAATCGTTCCCGACGAACTCCGGGTCGCCCCTGAACCCATGGAAATTCCGGCGGACATCAATGCGGTCCACAAATGAGGCTACTTTGTCCACTGACGTGTTGTCCTCTAACCAATTTCCGAGCATTCCGGCCACCAGGCTGCGCCAATACTCGTGATCCCGGGCCACGATCTCCTCCGGCAACCCCGCCAAGGGCTGGCGGTTGATTCTCAGGATCAGTCCGTGGGGCTCCAAATGCGGATACATCCAGTCCAGTGGAAAGCTTTCCTCGATAAAAAAGTAGCGGGTGGGGTTCCGGTCGAAAATGACCTTGGCAATTAAGGCATTAATACTCATAACGGCGACCTGCCCGGAGACCTGCACTGCCCCATTCTTGACCCTGACGTCTTCTCCCGGTTTGAGCTGATGCTCCTCCAGCCGGTGCTTGGCGTCTTGGAGATATTCATCAAAGCATTTCTGCGAATCGTCTTGCGTGGGGATGTAAAGCTTTGACCCATACATGGCGCGCAGGTACTCCAAATACGTGCCGTCGGCCAGGGCGTTCTGTGTTACCGTGAAAAACGGGTCGCCATCCGCCTGCGACTTGCAAAACGCCGTCGGCACCCCGCGCCCCGGGTCCGTGCCGCCAAAGTAAATGCTGCCGGGAGGAATCGAGTTGATGATGCCATCAGCGAATATCTTGGTGTATTTCGGTTCGCAATTAACGACGTGATCGTAGGCGAGGCAAATCTCCAAAACCGGCGACCAATAAGCGGTGCGAAGTTGCGGGATGGAATTGGCGCCGTTGGCATATTGAGGGTGATGGCGTTTGAAGAATTCGTAACGATTTGTTACCATCCGCCAATCCCCCTTGATGGCTGCCTCGAAAAAGCGCTGAAAGTCCGGAGAAATGGTTTCGCCCGCTATTGCGGCCAAGCGTTCCGATTGCTTCTCCTTTACCGCCGCGAAGGATTCAAGACGCGCAATCTGCTGCTCGCGCAACGTCGAGTTTTCCGCCGCTTCTCGCGCGGTCGTTCCGCTTGTTGCGGCCAGGCAACCCGTCAGGATGCCAAGCAGTCCCAGAACGACTATTGCAGTTATGGGATGAGGCTTGCGCGGGCGCGAGACATCTATGATCGCCTCTATGCGCCCTTGCAATTGCCCCCGGCGCGCCATGGCGATGCCGGTTGCGCATCGCACGGAACGAAAAGTGTTGGCGATGTCGAGCAGTTGCGCGGCATAATCCGAAGGCTTGCAACCGCGGTTGAGGACAAAATCATCGCAAGCCCGCTCGCGTTCGATGCGCATTCGGCGGGCCGCAACCCAAACCAATGGATTGATCCAGAACAGCGCGCACACAATCCGCGTGACCGTTTGCGTCAGGCAATCCCATCGTTTCACGTGCGCTAATTCATGCAGCAAAACCACCCGCCGCCTCTCGATAGCCCACCCCGTGGCCGCCGCCGGCAAAAGCACCACGGGCCGCAAAGCCCCCCACGTCAACGGAATGCAGTTTTCTGCCGATTGCATGATTCGTGGCGCCCGCCGCAAACCCAGCATGGCGCGCGCTTCGTGCAAGACGAAACCCCAATCAGGATTGGACAACACCTTCGATTTTCGCGCCAATCGACCGAGCTGAAGCTCCCCTGCTAATAGGGATACCAGGCCCAGCACAGCTCCACCGGCCCAGGCGAAAAATAGAATGAAGAACCATGACGCGCTGAATCGCGCAGCGATGGGTCGGTCGGCGGTCCGAGCCAATGAATTATCAGAAGCGGAACCCGTTTCCGGCGAGGATGCTGGCAAAGCGGCCTGCCCGCTTTTGCCCAGCGGCGCCAGGCTGAGCGACACAGAAACTTGATTGCCTGAATCAATGCCTGTCGAAACAGACCAAAGTGGTTTCAGCAACATATGTGGCGCCGGACTGAGGCAAAGCAGCAAACCCAGGCAAACAATTGCCGTGAACCAAATGCGATGTTTAGTGCCGGCAGTCGCGCGCCTGCAGAACAGGCAACCTGCAGCCACGACGGCCAGCAGCAGCACACTCTCGATGAGCACTTCAATCAGCAGGCCAGGATAAGAAGAGCGCTGAAGAAATCCCGCAACGGGCTCGAGCCATCCGTTCATCTTACCGGCCATCCTTTCGGGCTTGTTCAATCAGGCGCTTGAGTTGCTCAAACTCGGAATTGGCGAGCCGGGTGTCGGCTGTCTCCAATAACGCCGCCACGGCCTGCGCCACCGAGCCTTCAAAAAAGGTCGAGACCACCCGGCGCAGTGCCGAACGGCGGGCGGTTTCCCGCGATACCTTCGGCTGATACACATAGCGGGCGCCGTCTTTGAAATGTTTCAAATGGCCCTTCGCCTCCAAAATCCGCAGCAGGGCGCGCACGGCGGAGTAGCTGGGCGCCCGAGGCAAAGCCGCCTGCACCTCGGCAGCCGTGGCGCGGCCACTCCGGTGCAAGACATCCATGATCTGCCGCTCGCGTCGGCTGAGGTGTGTTTCGGCGTTCATAATGCTAAAATATTAGCATCAAAACGGAGGGCGTCGATAACAAAATGCTAAAAAGTTAGCACGAAGGAGCCGGTAACTGCTCAGACCGCCTTTCCAAGGCATGAGCTTCACAACAACCCCCCGCACGGCGCGAATACAGAAGGGTAACCCTTGAAACTTTTGACCCCTTCCCGTTCGAGTCGCACGGCCTTGAGAAACGTCTTCTTGATGATCGGTGCCGTCCGGTTGATTTGGCACTTCCATCCTGAACAGAATGGAGCAGGGATCAACGATTTCGATACCACAGGAGCCTCATTCCGGTTGAGGACTTTGACAGTTTTGGACTCATGCCGGTCTGTGGTTTTCAGGCAATCGCGTTTCTGTTTGCCGTTCCTCTTTGCGAGAGCATAATATTTTCCGTTGGGTCGATAGCGGTAAAGGCATTGGCCAACCCTTTTGAAAGGGTTCTGGATTAGCTTGCCGTGGAGTTCACGGCAGCGGGCAGGTTGCCCCCATAGCTCAAATGGATAGAGCTGGCGTTTCCTAAACGTCAGATCCCTGTTCGATTCAGGGTGGGGGTACCAGCCATATTGGTTGTCCCAGGGAGCATGTGTATCATGTCCATCATGCAAACAGATAGTGACGAACTGCATGATATGAATGATATGAATGATGCAGGGCATATCGGGAAGCTCTGGGCAGGCAACATGTTGGGCACCTTGAATACAAATGCTCCTGCGGAAACAGTGATGCAGGCGTGGTTCGATGCTGGCTCCAAGGCTTACACCGCCGGCGAAACAAACCACCTTGTCATCACGTTCCGCGTAGCTGGTTGGCCGGATGCGTTCAGCGAGCATCTCTCGGACGTGAATAATACCCCAGGTACGGGCAACCCCGCCGATATCACGAAGCAGGACCAGACCGTTTTTAACAACCCGTGAGAAAGGCGGCCGTCGCATTATTGGTCCTCGTAGCCAGAGCGGCTTTTGCTGCCGACGGCCCTTCATTCGCTGGGTATCTGAGATTTCAGGTTCCCCCCGACACTGAAATCAAATGGGCTGCGGCAACAAATCAGTTGCCCGCGGCCCTCTGGATTTACAAGGTGGTTCCGCAGCACTTTTCAGCCGCTGCGGTCTCCAACCTGGTGGCTTTAGGGGCATTAACACTGAGGGATGAGCGCCGTCGGCACGGTGGCTTTTCGAACACCAATGAAGACCCGCTGGTGTTCTGCAATAAACAACAGACACGCACGTTGACCGTTGTGCCCTCCCAGGGCTGGATAAAATACCACGACGAATACGCTCCTGCGAACCACTACAACAAAACGAATCACACGTGGGAGCCCGTGAGAGACTTGCCCGGTGGAAAGCGGCTTGAAGATGGTGCACTCAAGTTTGTAGAGCAGTTCGGCATACATCGCTGCGACCTCGTTACGAAGCCATCAAGCACGAACCTTTTGACGTTTGGAATAAAGCGAACGCGAACCTACTTCGACAGGGAGAGGGGACGAGAGGTCAAGGATGAGGAGTTTTATCGCGGCGTCTTCTTCGTGCGACGAATCGCCGGAATAGGCTTTGCAGGCATCGGGACAGGAGCTGGCTGCGAGGTGTGCTTTGGGAATGACGCCAAAATCGCGGATTTTGAACTGGTCTGGCGAAATATGCAACCGGGCGAGCAGCGTTCGGTTGCATCTCCGGCGGAAATCGTTAAGTATGTCCGGGCAGGCGGGGCAGTCATGACGCACCGGGACAGCGTGAACCCACGGGACGTAAAGAAATTGACCATCACAGAGGTCGTCCCGTTCTATATGGGGGCCACTGGCGAAGAAATCCAGTCGCTGGTTTATCCTTTCGCCCAGATTGAGGCCATTGCGAGTTTGGGCAGCACGAATTTGAATGTGCAGCTTTACTGTCCAATTCTTACTCAGAGGGCTTCGGCACAGAAATGATGGTCACGCACCTCAAGGACTACGGAATGCCCGCGTTGGGGTTACAAAAGTGGGTTACAAGGTTCCCCGCCTCATCCTTGGCAAACGCACAGAAACGCAAGCAGGCCAGAATGATTCTGGTCTGGCCCCAGAAAAGGAGCAGAAGTTTCCTAAACCGTAAATCCCGGTTCAATTCCGGGCGGGGGTACCATGTGGAGTGTGGATTATGCACTCGTCTTACGTATGGCACTCAATCAAGAACCACCCGCGATGACCACCCGCTTGGAACGAGAGGAGATGCCGTCAGGCAGGCGAACAGTCCAACGCCGCTCGCTCTGGTCCACGCGAAGTACGATGCTGCCCTCAGAGGGCGGGTGGTCGCTAGGAGCGTCGAGCAGCAGAAAGCCTGGTCCCAGTTGAGCCACAGGAATGGAACGTCCGTTGAGAAGGAGCTCGATTCTAACGTCTGCGGAGTGGCCGCAGTGGCTGCTGGACTGGAAATCAATGAGTGACATTGCTCTGACAAACGCCGCCGCATAGGCCGCCCGCTACCACTGCGGTCGGTCGAACGGCTCGGTTTCGGAATCCACGGCACCGTACACGTGGCCGAGCACGAAGGCAAGCCGGCCAGCTCGCGCAGAGCGGTCAAGGAATGGTTCCCGCTCGAAATTGAAGGTGTCATCCTCCCGCTCCTTGAGTTGGAACAGCCGCACGTAGCGGAAACAATAGCGCGTGGCAGGATGGGGGGATTGCCTCCCGGCAAGGACCCTAATGCAAAGAGGTGGGAGCGTCACTAGAATAAAGCAAGGTAGCGGTTGAGTTTTGTGGTCTCACCCGCGCGCGACTTGGAAAGAGTCGGCCCCAAAAGTCCACGCGTCAGCGTGGGCTTTTCATTTGAGGAAAGACTCTATTGGACTTGAGGCAGCTCGATCCAGAAGCGGCTGCCTTTGCCGGGCTGCGATTCAAAGCCGGTGGCGCCGCCCATGCGCTCGGCGGCTTTTTTGACGATAGCCAGGCCGATGCCCGTGCCTTCGTACTTGGCGCTCAGACGCTGGAAAATCTCGTAAATCCGGTGTTGCGCTTCGGGTTCGATGCCAATCCCGTTGTCTTCAACCCACAGCCGCACCCGGCCATCGATCGGCTGGGTGAAAATGCGCACGCGCGGCCCGACGCCAGGGGCGACGAATTTGACGGCGTTGCTCAAGAGATTGGTCAGGCATTGGTTGAGCGAGGGGGCATGGCCCTGCACGGGCAACAGCGGATGCTCGATATGGATTTGGGTCCCGGCAGACTGAAGCTCGGGGCGTTCGAGGGCTATCTCCGAAACCAACCTGTCCAAATCGACACGGCCCAATTCGATGGGCTGGCGCGAGATGCGGCTGAAGGCCAGCACGTCCTGCATCAACTGCTCCATTCGCCCGGCGGCGCCCAACACTTTGTTGAGCAACTCTGCGGGCTCTGGCGCCAGCGTCGAGCCGTAATCTTCCAGCACGATTTGCGTAAAGTTGCTGATGGCGCGCAACGGCGACCGCAGGTCATGCGAGAGCGTATAGGAAAAAGCCTCCAACTCGGCGACCGTTTCCCGCAGTTGGGCCGTCCGCTCGGCAACCGTTTTTTCCAACCCAGCCGCCTGCTCCGCCAGCAGCCCGCGCGCTTTCTCGAGCTCCGCCTCCGAGCGTTTCCGCTCGCTGATATCCCGCGCGATCTTTGAAGCCCCAATCACCACACCTTTCGCATCCCGGATTGGAGAAATCGTCAGCGATACATCGATGCGCCGCTTGTCTTTAGTAACCCGCACGGTTTCGAAATGCTCGATACGCTGCCCGCGCCGGAGCGATGCCAGGATTTGTGCTTCTTCGGCCTGCAGTTCCGGCGGAATGATGCGCAGAATGGGCTGCCCGATTATCTCCTCCGGCGCATACCCAAAAAGCCTTTGGGCCCCGGCGTTCCAGCTCGTAATGGTTCCCTGCAGATTCTTGCTGATGATCGCGTCTTCCGAGGACTCGACTATTGCCGCCAGCATCGCTTGGGCTGGCGCCGCCAGCTTGGCTGCCCCGGCTTCAACGGCTGGGCGTTCTCTGCTGGATCGCGGCTTTGGGGGTTTGGAATGGCCCATTTCAACACTTGGTCCGCCGGGGACCGGCCCGCCATGGAAACCTCACGCCATTCTCCAGGGCCGGAAGCGCCGACGTTGCGCGCAGCTTACGTAACCCACAACGGGCGATTTGCCAAGTCAAAAGAATCTATTATCATTTCCAAAAGCTAATCTTACCCACCGCCGCCGCTCTCGCTCAAAGCATCCAGAATGTCCGGACCCTTCAAGGGCTCCGGCGTCAGCGCGAAGAGCGAGGGCTGCCACGCAGCGAGTGTAAATTGGAGTCGAGCGGTGTGGCCGAGGTACTTTTGCGCGCGCAGGTCATAGACGTGCATGGGCGTTTTGAGCGTGGCCTCAACGTGTACCGGTTGTTCGAGAGCCTCGTTGCCCCCGGCTTGCTTCAACTCTTCGCTCATTTGGTAATCGATATTGTGTTCGAAAGCGAGGAGCTGGCCTTTGGCAACCCGGAAGCGGTGGATGCGGGCGCGGGCCTCCAATGGGACCAAAACCTGGGGTGCAATCGACCCGAGGCGGGCTTGAATCCAGCGGGCCCATTCGAAATCGGGTTGGGCCTTGAGGCGGTCCTTTAGGCCGGCGCTGATGTCACCCGGTTTGAAGCTGGGCCGCTGCGCTGGGGTCAATGCGAAGCAACTCTGGAGCGGGGCCGTTTCCAGGCCTTGGAACTCCTTTATAGGGGCGAAAGTCCGCAGCTTTCCGTGTTGGTCAAACGCTCCGGGCGGGCCGCCGCTGCCCAACAGTGTGTGGCCATCCGAGAGGAAGGATTGAATCTCCTCCTCCTCCTTTTGTGAGAGGGCCAGCGAACCGGGCAGAGCCAGCACTGCCCCGGGGACCTGGCGCAACTGGCCGGCTTGGATTTGTTCCGAGGAGAGGAACTGCGGGCTGAAACCGAGGTCCTGAAAGGCCTTGAGCCAGCTATCGCGGACCTTGGCCAGGCGATTGTGGTCGCTCTCGAAACTCGAGAAGCGCCGCAGCCAGGTTGGGCCGTCCACAGTGGATTCGAGCAGCCAATCGGCTTGGATACTCGGTTGCGAGTAATGGATAAAGACAGGGTCGCGTACGGGTTGGGCGCGAAGAAACAGGCGCGCCAAAGGGGAGGTCATTTCCTTAAGCACCGGTTCAAGCGCCCGGGCTTTGGGTTTGAGCGCGTACTGCGGACTCTTCCAGTCCAGGCAATCTTCGCTCCACCAAATGATGCAGCCCCGGTCGCCTTCCAGCAACAGATGCCATAGCCTGCGGCGCGCCGGTTTGGTCTCCTTTTCAAAGACGGTGGTGACAATCGGCTGGCCGGGCATAAAGGACCCGAAAATCTCGCGCGAACAGCCGATGTCATAAGGCTCGACCCAATCCAGCGCCTGGGAAAGCCGCCACAGATCGTAGCCGCCAAAGGCGTGAGGCATCTGCGTGCCTTCGATGCCGACGGGGGTCGATGGGTCCGCCTGGTGCGCCGCCTGGCGCAAGCCGTCCAACGTGCGCGCCAATGATATGTCCATGTAGGTGCGGAAATCAGCCCACGGCGAAAAATTCCACCGCGCCGGATTCTGACGCGCCTGGACTGGATCGAAATTGATAGCCGCGACTTCTCCCCAATCCGGCTTGCCGCGTGGGAGCGATTGGCCGCTGGCCATGCGCTCCTTTATCTGGTCTGTTGTGAAAGGCTTGACCTGGTCCCAAGTTTCGAAGCGCGTGTCCCATTCGCTGTTGAGCGCGGCCAAATCCTGGTACTGCGTCTGAAGCCAGCGCCGGAAGCTCTCAAGGGCCAACGGATTGAAATCATAATCAAACGGGTTGGCCGAAAAAGTAACCGAGAGCTCGTCACGAATGTTATATGCAACCGGCTGATGTTCCCTGTTCTTGCGCGCCAGCTTCTGCATCTCGGTTTTGGCCCATCCAGTCCATTCTGGATCGTCCAGGCAATAATCTCGCACCAGGCCCGACTCGGGCCGCCCCGCCTTCGACCAGTCCGTGATGAAGTTATCCCAGTCCCGCACCTTCGAGTTCCATTTGAGGCACAGGCCCCGATTAATCATGTTCTCGACGTAATAAGGGAAATGGTTCTCCAGCAGCGGTTGGAGGTCGCCATCCCCATAAGCCATCGCCGTGTTGACTCCCATCTCCCGCAAGCGCTGAAAAAACAGAGGGAGCTTCTTCGGCTCGTGATACGCGCTGTCGCCCACCCACATGATGGTCCGGTACTCGAGCCAGGGCCGAAGGTGATTGGTCTCGGCGGCACTCAGACCCGGTATGGCCCACAATAGGAAAAGGCCGGCAATGCAGGTGCGACGCATGGACTGATCAGTAAAGAGTGTTGGCAAAACAATCAATAGAAGAGGGAAGAGGAATGAAGGACGAAGGGCCATTTCGTTTTCGTTTCATTCGTCCTCGAGTTTTCAGGGCTTTCGTGAACGAGGACGAATGGCGCAATTCTATTTTTTGAAACAGGCCCTGACTAAGCCAAGTCCCTACGGACGGGGATATTCTTAGCCGGCAGGGGACGAGAGACTTCAGGGGCTTTGCTCATCCAGAGCCAATAGCCACGGAGGGCCTGACTGATCTCGACGAACCGGTCGAAATCGACGGGTTTAACCAGAAACGAATTGGCGCCAAGCTGGTAGGCCAGATTGACATCGCGGATTTCATTAGAGGAAGTCAGCACGACAATGCGCAGGGCCTTCAGACTTGGTTGTTGGCGGACCCAAGTCAGCACATCAAAGCCGCTCTTACCGGGCATCTTGAGGTCCAGCAATACCAACTCCGGCAAAGGAAACTCGAGGCGATTGGCGTATTTGCCTTCGCCCTTGAAATAAGCAATCGCTTCGTCGCCCGAGCGGACGACTTGCAGTGGATTGAGGATGTTGCCCTTGGCGAAGGCCCGCCGTATCAGAATCACGTCGTCCTCTGAATCGTCAACCAGCAGAAAGATGGCATCGTCAGGCATATCTTTATGATTGTCGAAGGTAGGGATTGTTCTTGCTATGGGGTATTCACCCCGGTTATGGAGATAATGGCCGCTGACCTGGAGGATTTTGCAGGCCGAGTCCCCGCGAAACGGCGCAGATACTTGTGCATCCGATCGCCTTACAACTTGGACGGCTCATCATCACCTCCTACGGAGTGATGATGGCGTTGGCTTTTCTGGCCGGAATATGGACTGCTGCCAGGCTGGCGCCATTTGGCGGAATCCCGGGGGAGAAGGTGCTGGACCTTGGACCGTGGCTTATCGTCGGGGGTATTGCAGGGGCGCGTCTGCTGTATGTCATTTCCTATTGGCCCGAACGGTTTGCCGGGCAACCGCTTTGGGAGTTGTTCATGGTGTGGAACGGGGGGTTGGTCTATTATGGGGGATTCATTGGCGCTGCATTGGCTTGCATTGTCTATGCGCGGGTGCGAAAGCTCCCGTTATGGAAATTGGCGGATGTGATGGCGCCCAGTGTGGCCCTGGGCAGTGCTTTTGGACGCATCGGCTGCTTCCTCAATGGCTGTTGTTATGGGCGAGCCTGCCATCTGCCCTGGGCAGTGACGTTTCCTGAAACCGCTCGCGGCGCCCCTCCGGGTGTGCCGCTTCACCCGACGCAGATTTATGATTCGTTGCTGAATCTGGCGTTGTATGGCGGGTTGGCCTGGCTTTATCGCCGAAAGAAATTCGACGGCCAGGTTTTCGCCAGCTACCTGGGCGGCTACGCTTTGCTGCGCTCCTTCGTCGAGGCCTTTCGCGGCGACTACCCGGTTTATCTAAACGGGTGGGCCACACCCGGCCAAAAAGTCAGCCTCGGCATTTTTGCTGCCGGCCTCCTGTTGTGGTGGGGCTTGCCGCGGCTGTCCCTCAGGCAAAAAGCATCCGGAAAGAGATAAGCCATGAGGCAAGAAAACATGGGTTCAGAGCTTCATTGCCGTATCGTGCTGGCAGCGGGGCCGACCGCAATCGGCAAATCGGAGATAGCCCTGCTGTTGGCCGAAAAAATTGGCGGCGAGATCGTCTCGGTCGATTCGATGCAGGTCTATCGCGGCATGGACATTGGCACTGCCAAACCGTCTGCAGCCGAGCGCGGGCGAGTGGCGCATCACTTGATCGATGTCGTGGGCGTAAAGCAGCCTTTCGATGCCGCGCAATTCGTGCGGTTGGCCCAGATTGCCATTGCCGATATCGAGGGGCGCGGGAAAATTCCCATTCTATGCGGCGGGACGGGCCTTTACTTTAAAGCATTATTCGAGGGATTAGGCCAAAGCCCGCCAAGTGACGCGACATTGCGAGCCGAATTGGAGACAACCCCGCTACCCCGGTTACTCGAGGAATTGGAGCAACGCGATCCTGTCTGTTATGGCCGGATTGATCGGCAGAACCTGCGCCGTATCATTCGTGCCGTCGAAGTCATCCGTTTGACAGGCCAGCCCTTCTCTCAACAGCAGTCCGCGTGGGAAAACAACCCCAGCCCGGCTAGGCCGGAGTGGTTGTTTGGCCTGGAGCGGGCGGCAGGCGGCTTGCATCAGCGGATTGAAGCGCGAGTGGAGGCGATGTTCCGCGGTGGGCTGGTCGGCGAAACCCAAGGGTTGCTCGACGCCGGGCTGGGCGAAAACAAGGTTGCCTCACAAGCCCTCGGATACCGACAGGTAATCGAGCATTTGCGGGGCGTCCGCTCGCTGGCCGAAACCGTCGAGCTGGTGAAGATTCGCACACGTCAATTTGCAAAACGCCAAATGACTTGGTTTCGCAGAAAGCTGCGGCTGCGTTGGGTTCGGCTTGGGCCAGAGGAACGCGCAGAGGCCACAGCGGGGCGGTTGGCGTGTTTGTGGAAGGAGTTCATGTGTCTCAAAGAATGACAGGGCTGGATTCTTCCTGGGCTGAGGTTTTCCGTCGCTCATCGTTCACTTTAACGGCACCGTTTTTGCTGATAAAGCGTTGTGTACTTGGACTATTACGGGCTGACGGAGCCGCCATTCGACATCACGCCGAATCCCCGGTTCCTCTTTTATAGCGCCAAGCATCGCGAGGCCTACAACCATTTGCTTTATGGCATTCGCGAGCGCAAAGGCTTTGTCCAGCTCACCGGGGAAGTGGGTGCGGGCAAGACCACCCTTTGCCGGGCGATGCTCGAACAGCTTGATGGCCGCTACGCCACCGCCCTCATCCTCAACCCCGTGATGAGCCCGGATGAGCTGATGAAAGCCATTGCCTTGGAGTTTGGTCTTCCAGTCAATGGGCTGGACCGCCTGGACACCCTGGCTGTCATTAACCAGTTTCTGTTGCAGAAAGTTGAAACCGGGCAGGAGGCGGTGCTGATTATCGACGAGGCGCAGGACCTGACCGAGGAATTGCTCGAACAGGTGCGGCTGCTTTCGAATCTCGAGACAGACAACCGCAAGTTGCTGCAGATTGTGCTGCTGGGCCAGCCCGAACTGCGGGACCGTCTGAATAACCCCAGGCTGCGCCAACTCCGCCAGCGCATCACGGTCCGTTATCACTTGCTCCCGCTTAACCGCAACGAGGTTAAACAGTATGTTCAACACCGGCTTCATCTCTGCGGTGGGAATGGAATTCCTTGTTTTACGCGTCCGGCCTTATGGCGGGTGTTTCATTACACGCAAGGCGTCCCGCGGTTGGTCAACGCGCTATGTGACAAGGCGCTGCTGGCCGGGTTCGTCGAACAACGCTCTGAAATCGATTTCCGCCTCGTCAATCGCGCTGTGCGCGAATTGGAAGGGCACATCCACGCATGAGCCTCATCAATGACGCACTCAAACGCGCCAAGCAGGCGCAACAGCAAGGTCCTTCCGGCGAACTAACCGCTCTACAGCTTCGTCCAGTTGAAGCTTTGTCCTCGGCGCCTCGGCCCTTAAGCCCCGTTCTTCCAATCGCGGTTGTGGTGCTGGTATTGCTTGCATTTGTGCTGGTCTGGATGGCATCACGCCCAGCCGGTTTGCTCGCTTCAAAGCCTCAGATTGCCCCTCTACGAAAAGCTGTGATTGAAACGCCTGGTTCGCCGGCTGGAGTCTCGTCCACGCGCATGCCCGCTGCCTCGGCCCCTGTTACGTCAGCCTCGGTTCCACTCACCAGGGCTGATATGGGCTTTGCCCCCAAGCCGGGGCTCGATAACATGACGGCCACCGTGCCCGCTCCCACGCCTCTCGCCGGGTCCGCCTCCGCTTCGGCCCAAACCGCTATTGCACAGGCCGGCTCAAATCTTACTTCCCAGGCCCAGGCGCCTCCCAAGCCCGCGCTGCTCAAATTGCAGGGGATTACCTATAACCCCCGGCATCCCTCGGCTGTTATCAACGGCAAAACCCTTTTTATCGGTGAGAGGTTAGGCGAATTCCGGGTAAAGGCCATCGGCCCGGACAGCGCCACCCTGGTCAGTGGTGGCCATGCGACCGTGCTGGTGCTGGAGCCGTAACCTTGCCTCACTTTTCGCTTGGCGCGGCAGGCCGCTCTCGGAATGATGGCAGGCCCATGAAGTTTCTCCCCGCTAAATTCGCCGCCTCGCCGGAGTTGGCGCGCATCGCTCCATTCGCAGTCTATGCGGTCCTGACTCCGCTCCAAAGCCAGTTCGGCCCCGAATCGCGTTATTGGGTGTATCTGGCGAAAACGCTGATCGCTGCCTGGATGCTTTGGGAGGTTCGCCCGTTCGTTCCCGAGATGCGTTGGGCCTTCAGTTGGGAGGCGGTTGCCGTGGGCATCGCACTTTGGGCGATTTGGGTCGGGCTCGATGGCTTGTATCCGAGGTTGAGCGCGGTGGGCGCAGGCGCAAACCCCCATCGGGAATTTGGCCAGGCGCTGGCGTGGTTTCATGTGGGTGTTCGCCTGGCAGGTTCTGCCATTGTTGTGCCACCGGTCGAGGAGGTGTTTTATCGCTCCTTCCTTTACCGGTATTTTGTCAAAATTGATTTCCGCGCGATGCCTCTTGGACAGTTTCACGGGTTATCATTTGTAGTCACCTCGGTCATCTTCGGCCTGATGCATCCGGACCGGTGGGTGGCGGGTATTCTGTGCGGCCTGGCCTTTCAATGGCTGGTGATTCGCAAGAACAGGCTCGGCGACGCCATGACAGCCCATGCCATCACGAATTTCCTGCTCGGCCTTTGGGTGATTTACAAGGGGGCTTGGACCTTTTGGTAAGACCCCTTCCAAGCCATACGGAGAGGACGATAATTTCACGAATTAGCACGAAATTTCGTTTGCGTTCTGCTTTGATTGCCCGGTGTTGCCGTGCCTGATTTTTGAAGACGACCATTTGCTGGTGGTGAACAAACCGCCCGGCCTGAATACCCATGCGCCTGCCCCCTTTTCAGGCGAGGGCATTTACGATTGGCTGCGGCACCGGGAGCCGCGCTGGGCTTCCTTAGCTATCATCCACCGGCTGGATAAAGAAACTTCGGGTGTGCTTCTTTTTGCCAAAACTCCCCTTGCCAACCGCTCGTTGACCGAGCAATTCTCCCAGCGCGCTGTCCGCAAAAAATATCTTCTGCTGACGGACGCCCTCGGGCCGGAGCGTGAATTAACCATCAAAACGTCTCTCGTTCGGCTTGGAGCAAAGTACGTGAGCAAGCCGGCAGGCATTGGAGGAGAGTTGGCCATAACCCGCTTCCGGCATTTAGGCGCCCTTGGCTCAGGAGGACCGCCTGCCGGTCTTGAGCGCGCGGGCACTTTTCCAGCGGGTTTGCCCGCGGCGTTTCAGGCCTGTTCTCTGGTCCAAGCCGAGCCGCTGACAGGCCGCACCCACCAGGTTCGCGTCCATGCCGCCAGCAGCGAGTTTCCAATTCTCGGGGACAGCCTCTATGGCGGCTCACCCGCCTCACGCCTCTTTTTACACGCCGCCGAACTGAGCATTAAGCACCCGGTCTCAAATGAGGAAGTGACATTCCGCGCGCCGGTCGATTTTGCGGCAGACCCGCGACTGGCGCTGAGGCGGGCGCTGATCGATCAATCCTCGACCAACGCGTGGCGCCTCATTCACGGCGCCGCTGATGGCCAGCCCGGCTGGTATGTCGAGCGGCTTGGGGAATTCCTCCTCTCTCAAGCCGCGCAGCCGCTGAGCCCCGAACAACGTGAGAAATTACGAGACTGGGTCGAGCGACTCCGATCTCGCGGCGCCTACCATAAACTGTTCATCAGAAATGTTCAGGAGACTGGCTCTCATGCATTGGCTTGTCCGGTCCTTGGCGAGGCTGCCTCCGAGCGGTTTAACATCCGCGAAAACGGCCTGCAGTTCGAGCTTAGTCTCAATGAAGGGTATTCGTTCGGCTTATTTCTCGACCAACGCGACAACCGCCACCGTCTTCTGCGCAGCCATGTCGCGGCGGGTTTTTCGCTTTTCCCCGGACGTGACCCAAGCCGGCCCATGGAAATTCTCAATGCCTTTTCCTATACCTCAGCCTTCTCGGTTTGCGCCGCTGCCGCTGGCCATCGAGTTACGAGTCTCGATTTGTCCCGGAAATATCTCGATTGGGGCAAACGGAATTTCGAACTGAACCGGCTCGACCCTGGCGCCCACGAATTTATTTTCGGCGACGTATTCGATTGGTTCGGGCGCCTGGCGAGAAAGAGGCGCCGCTTCGACGCAATAATTCTAGACCCGCCTACTTTCTCGCGATCAAAAGGCTCGGGGGTGTTCCGGGTTGAAAAAGATTATGGAAAGCTCGTAGCCGCAGCCCTGCCCTTGCTGGCTTCTCCCGGGGTGCTTTTGGCCTCGACCAACGCCGCCGGCTGGCCGGCTGAACAATTCGTCCTTTCGCTGGAAACCTCCATCGAGGGCTCGAAACGAACCATCCTCCAAAAGCATTACGCCCCGCAACCACCCGATTTTCCCGTCACGCGCGCCGAGCCCGCTTACCTTAAGACGGTTTGGTACCGGCTGAAATAATCTTTTGCAGCGCGCGGCAAAGCGCAGCGACGACAGCGCTTTCGGACCCTGCGGCTCTGCGCCCCCTCTGCTGAGCGCATCTTGACACTGCCACCGGGAACTTGTTGTAGCCGCCGCGGAACGTCGGCTTTAGCGGGCAGGGGTGGTGAATTACACACTGCTGCCGGCTGAAGCCGGCGTTCCGGTGGCAGTGTCAAGATGCGCTCCCTTCTGCTCAACGCCTTCCTTGCGACTTGCTCTGCGCGTGGTTGAGAGTTAGAACTTGGTTTTTGCGCGTACAAGAGCGACAGAAGCCCCGTGGAGAGCGCGGAGCGCGGAACTCGGAACTCGACCGCCACTGGGTTTGGCTCGGGTATGTCTTGATTGCAGCGCTTTTGGCGGCCCGTCTCGCCTATATTGCCTCTGGGACCATTGAGTTGAGCACCGACGAAGCTTACCAGTGGCTTTGGTCGAAACACCTCGCGCTTTCCTACTACAGCAAACCTCCCGGCATCGCTTTGATTCAGTTTTGCGGCACTCATCTGTGGGGTGATACGCAATTTGGCGTGCGGTTTTTCTCACCCGTTTTGGCGGCTATTGTGAGCCTGGTTATCCTGCGATTTATGGCGCGCGAAGTCGGCGCGCGCCCGGGTTTTCTTCTGCTGCTGATTATTACGAGCGCGCCGCTTATGAGTGTCGGCGCCGTATTGATGACAATCGATCCTCCGCTGGTGGCCTGCTGGACCCTGGCCATGATTGCAGGATGGAGGGCGCTGCAACGCGATGGGACGACAAGCCAATGGCTGCTTGCAGGGCTGGCGGCCGGCTTGGGGTTCCTTTGCAAGTACAGCGCGCTTTACCTCATCGTCTGTTGGGCGCTGTTCTTTGTCGTCTGGGCGCCGGCGCGCGCGCATCTCAGAAAACCCGGTCCTTATCTTGCCTTGCTGATCATCGCGCTCTGCACGGCGCCCGTAATCATCTGGAATTCCGAGCACGGCTGGATCACCGTCCGCCATGTCGCCGATAGCGCGGGCCTGGGCTCCCCCTGGCATCCCACCTTGAGGTTCTTCAGCGAATTCTTGTTCGAAGAAGTGGCATTGCTGAACCCGATTTTCTTTGCCGGCGCTTTATGGTCCATGGCGGCGCTCTGGAGGGGTTGGCGGGAAAGGCCGCTGGAATTATATTTCTTCTGCACGGGCGGGTTCGTGTTTTTGGGGCACCTCGCGTACTCGCTTCACTCCCGGGTTTTGCCGAACTGGATTGCGCCCGGCGTCCTGCCGATATACTGCCTGATGGTGTGTTATTGGGAAAGGCGCTGGCAGGAAGGCCCGGGGCACATCAAAGGCTGGCTGATCGGCGGCCTGGTCTTTGGGTTGACAGCGGTGATCATACTGCACGACACCGACATCATCGGAACGGTGCTCGGGCGAAGACTGCCAGGTGATGTGGACCCCCTGCGGCGCGTGCGCGGGTATGAGAAAACCGCGGCTTACGTGGAAGGGATGCGAAGGAAGCTCGCCATGGAGGGCAAGCCGGCATTCATCATCTGCGACCACTATGGTATCACAGGTTTGTTTACGTTTTACCTGCCGGCGGCCAGAGCGGGGCTGCCCACCAGGCCACTGGTTTACTACAGGACCTCGCCAACACCGGATAACCAGTTTTTTTTCTGGCCGGAATATCGTTACGAAAATTGGCGCAAGGGGGAGAATGCCATTTATGTGACTGAACCCGGTTCTTGCCGGTTGGAGCCGGATTGGCCCTTGAAATGGCTAATTGGGAGGGCGATACGTTTTGCCAAAGTGCCGCCACCGGTTGCGGCGCCGCCGGTGCTCTTGAAGGAATTCGAGTCTGTTACAGATCTCGGCGTTCAGGAGATCAAGGTCGAGGGCCGCGTCATGAAACGTGTGCAACTGTTTGAGTGTAGCACTCTGCGCTGACACCCATCCCAAGGGCCTCAGGCGCCGGGGAGTCTGTTTCGTTGGCCGCCCAATCCAGCCATTCGCTTAATACCAACAAAGTCCAAAGGGCCCGGGCATGATCGGCCTTTCGCTGACAATGCTCGGAGAACAGGCTCATCGCTCCGGCGGTTTCAATGCCAACGCGTTCGAGACGCCCGCTCACTAAAGTGTCGCAAGCCCATTTGCGCAGTGGGCCGCGCAGCCAGCGGGCGATTGGGACTGAGAGTCCGCGCTTGCGCCGCGTGACGATTGACTCTGGCAGGTAACGCAGAGCGTAACGTTTGAGAAAGACCTTGGTCTTGAATCCCCGGACTCGTTCGGAAACAGGCAGTGATAGGGCCGACTCCATTACGGCGGCATCCAGGAAGGGCGCGCGAAGCTCGAGGGCAGAACTCATGCTCGCGCGATCGCCTTTGGTAAGAAGCCCCTCGGCCAGCAGGGCCTCCAAATCCCACCGCTGCACTCGGTCCAGTAGAAGTCCCTTATCCGTATTGGGGCTTTCCTCGACTGCGGGGAGCAGGCCCAGTCCCGGAAAGAGCGCGGGGGGAATATTCGAGGCCCAGAGCCGGTGACGCGCGAAGCCTTCGAGACCGGCCCCCTGGACAAAACGCTTCAGGAGAAACGAAATCGTCATCTTCTTTTCAGTGAGAGGAAGCGCTTCAACCAATCGACGAATTGTAAATCTGGCCCATCGAGGTAACCGGGCAAAATGCTCGGCCAAGCCCGCGCCAACGTAAGTGGGATAGCCTCCGAAGAGTTCGTCGGCTCCCTCCCCAACCAGAGCAAGCCGAATATCGCGCGCCGCCCGCCGCGCTAAAAGCGCCGCCGGCAACCACGCCGGGTCCGCTAACGGTTCCCCGACC
This sequence comes from Verrucomicrobiia bacterium, assembly GCA_035946615.1. NCBI lineage: Bacteria > Pseudomonadati > Verrucomicrobiota > Verrucomicrobiia > Verrucomicrobiia bacterium. The sequence continues at coordinate 59,662 of DASYZB010000105.1, read as the reverse complement.
AACCGAACCAGTGTCTTTAATTCCCGTGGCACATCCTCAGGCTGAACCCAAACGGCCACCGGTTCCATGTTCAACTGGCGCGCGACCGTTTCGGCAAACGCTCCTTCATCATAAGATTCCTCTTCGAAGCGAAGAGTGTACGCTTTCAAAGGGCGCTTCGGGTGCAGCGCGCGAGCCACGGCTGAGACCAGGGAAGAATCCAGGCCGCCGCTCAAGAAAACGCCAAAATCCACCTCCACATCACTCTGGCGGGCGACTGCACCGCGAAAAACCTCATCGAAAGCAGCCAGGGAAGGCGGCTGTTTGGCGGTCTCGGCATTTCGCCAGCGCCAGTAAGATTTGTGCTGGATGCCCCCGGCGTCCAACACCACCATTTCGCCAGGGGCGACCTTTTGGATTTGGCTAAAGGGAGTGTTGGGGGAAGGAAAGATGCCGAACTGGAGGTACGTTCGGAGAGCTCTTTGGTCGAGATGAACCGGCAAGCGGCCATGCGAAACCACCGCGGCTATCTCGGTCGCGAAAACGACCCGCCCTTCACGCGCTGCAAAAAACAAGGGACGTTCCCCAGCCCGGTCTCGCGCCAGGACCAGCCGCCGGTTCCGCGGGTCCCACACTGCCAGAGCGAAAGCGCCGGTCAATATGGAAACGAAATCCTCGCCGAGTTCGAGGTAGAGACCGGGGATCACGGCGACATCGGTTTGAGCCTGCACGAGATGCCCGCGTTCTGCCAGCCAGCGGCGCAACTCACGATGATTGTCAATCTCGCCGTTGCAGACTGCGATGACGCCGGTCTGCTGGTCGAGCATCGGCTGGTGGCCGTCTTGCAGACCACGAATGGCAAGGCGGGTCGCGCCCAAGACACCCAAATCCGTGGCGATGCGGCCCGCTGCGTTGGGGCCGCGATGAGAAAGGGCTTGCAGCATGGCATCAACGAGCGCGCGAGTTGCCTCGGGGTCCGGCAGGCCGGAGAAAGCGATGCTACCGCAGATGCCGCACATAATGAGGGGCGCCCTCCGGGGCTGAAAGATGAGCAACGAGGAAATCCGGCGAGAGAGCCCGAACGGCCGTGAGGCGGGAAGCAGCGAGCGTTTCGACCCTCGCGAGATCGGTCCGGCGAAGGATCAGGCAAACCGGCTCTTTTCGCGAGGTCAGCCAATCGTCAAAGTCCGAAAGCGGCACAATTTGCTTCGGCCACTGTTTTTTCTCGAGGGCAGAAATGATGTAGTTGCTGGTCAACTCGCGGCCATCACGAGAAATCACTGTCGCCGTGCGACCCAGGTAAAAGGACAGGCCGTTGGGAAAACATTCGAAGCAGGCTAATTCTGTTCTTCCAGGAAGACCTGAGAGTTGGGAGGCGATTTCCCGGCCAGATTTGGCATCGAAAACAGTATTCAGAACCCCCGTATTGAGGTGAATCAACAGTGGCGGGAAAACTGTCAGACACAAAATGCACAGGGCGGGGCTGCGCCGGTAACGGGCGACCGTTGCTACGAGACTGAATCCGGCAAGCAACAACGCCAGCGGGAGAGCCGATTGGCCAAGCTGCTTCGCCGCAACCACGCTGATGCGCAGCGGTTTAGCCAGCAGGGGCGCGTGGGAAACCCCCAGCGCTGCCACCATTGAAGCCAGCAGGCACATCACCGCAAAAATACTCGTCGCGCGGACCAGCACCCGCGCGGCCCTTCCTTCGGGCGCCGTGAGCGCCGCTTCCAGCAACCGCGCCAAGAGAATCCCGCAAGCAACGGTCACGGTGAGGATATAGCCGGGCAGCTTGGATTGAGAGAGGGAGAAGAAAATAATGACCACAACCGACCAGAGCACGCACAGCCGGTCGGCGGGGTGTTTGGCCCAACGTTCCTTCCAGGTGGCCAGACTTGCTTCGGGTAGCAGAAGGCTCCAGGGGAAAAAAAGCCCGGCTACAATGAACAAATAAAAATAAACCGGCTCGGAGCGATGAAATCTGCTGGCGATGGTAAAGCGGTGGAAAGATTCCTCAACCACGCCGTAATGGAAAAAGTCCCGGTGCGCTAAGCAGAGCCCGATGAACCAAGGCAGAGTGATACCAAAGAACACGGCCAGGTTCAGCGGCGCAAACAACCGTTTCCACGAACCGGTCCGGCCCTCCAGACGATTAAAAAATAGCAACACCAGCACAGGGATCAGGAAACCAATGGGCCCCTTCACCAGCGTAGCCAAACCGGCCGATGCAGCGCCCAACAAATACCAGATTCGCCTTGGCTTGCCCTCAGTCGTCTCGGCCAGGTAGCCGGCGAAAATCGCGCCACAGACAAAAAAAGCCAGCGCGATATCGAAGATAACGGTGCGGGCATTGGCAAAATAAAGGGGCATGGTGGGGACAATGATGGCCGCCAGCAGGCCGCAACGGGTGCTGTGGACTTTTCTGCAAAACGCCAGCACCATCGCCACAAGCCCCACGCCAAATGCGGCGGAGGGGAGTCGCGCAGCGGTTTCATTTTGGCCGAAAATCGCCAATGAAAAGGACACAGCTTTGAAGTAAAACGCCGGCTTGTCGAGGTAATCAACCCCATCATAGGTCGGTACCAGCCAGGCCCCCGACTCCTCCATTTCGCGGCTGACCTCGGCGTTGCGCCCCTCGTCGGGCGCCAGCAATGGCAGATGCCCTAAACGAAAACAAATCGTCGCGAAAATGATCGCCATGGCCAACACGGCCAGGGCGCGGTTCGATGGCATGGAAGACGTTGACGCGCTTTGCTCGATGAAACCATTTTACCAAATGTTCCCCGCGAAGCAACCGGGTTCTCCTTGAGCCAACGCCGTTCGCGCAATTCCGCAATGCTCGCTGACCTTTCCGCTATCAGGCTGGTGTTTCTTTGCGGGGAAACAGGGGAACAGGGGAACCAATGAGATGACCCGCGGGCAGGCGGCCCCATTCGGCGGCGTCCAGTTTGTCCGGCGCTCCGGGCAGACCGAGCTGGGCGTAGATTTTCGATGCGCTCCCGGGCACGAACGGCCAAAGCAGGATGGCGAGCAACCGGCACACCTCCGCCAGATTGTACAAGACCTCGTCCAGGCGCGCGGCCTGCGTGGGGTCTTTGGCCAATTTAAAAGGCGCTGTGTGATCGACATACTGATTGGCACGGGTTACCAGGGACCAAATCGTCAGGAGCGCGCGTTGTAATTGATTTTGCTCGAGCAAGGCGCGGGTTGCAGCAATCGCTTTTGAGGCCTCGGCGGCCAATTCATTCGAGGGTTGAGGCACCCGGCCATTGCGATAGCGCTTGAGCATCGAGAGCGAGCGGTTGACGAGGTTGCCCAGCCCATTGGCCAACTCGGCTGTGTAACGTCCCTGGAACCCGGCATCAGTCCAGTTTCCATCGGCGCCAATGTCCAGTTCGCGCAGGACATAAAAGCGGAAGGCATCCACCCCCCACTCGTCGATGACGGCGACCGGGTCCACCACGTTGCCGGTGCTTTTGCTCATCCGTTCGCCATTCTTTTGCCACCAGCCATGGGCCAGGACTTGTCCGGGCAAGGCGGCGCCCATGGCTTTGAGCATGATCGGCCAGTAAACGGCGTGGAACTTGATGATGTCTTTGCCGATCACGTGGATGTCCGCGGGCCAGACCGGCCATTCCGTGCTGGCGCTGACCCCTTCCGGGAGCAAGGGCTGGGGCACACCGGTGTCGCCCAGAGCCGCCGGGATGCTGATGTAATTGCTCAAGGCATCGAACCAAACGTAGTTGACGTAACTCGCGTCGAAGGGAAGAGGAATGCCCCAATTCAACCGTGCAGCCGGGCGGCTGATGCACAAATCTTCCAGCACATTATTTTTCAGGAAACCAAGGATTTCATTGCGGCGATAGTCCGGAGCGATAAACGATGGATTTGCCTCGATATGATCGATCAACCATTGCTGGTGGTGCTTGAGTTTGAAATAGTAATTCTCCTCTTTCAACCGGATGACCTCGCCCCAAGCCGGGTCAAACGTGCCGTCGGGGCGCCGATCTTTTTCGGTCAGAAAGGTTTCCTCTCTTGTGGAGTAGAATCCTTCGTACAGACCCTTGTAGAAATGGCCTTCCGCGAACAGGCGTGAGAGAATTCGCTGCACAACGGCCTTATGGCGCGGCTCGGTGGTGCGGACAAAATCATCGTTGCTCAAGTCGAGTTTGGCAGCGAACTTTTGCCAGACGACGGCCAGCTCATCGCAATAGGCCTGGGGCGTCTTGCTGTCGGCAAAAGCGGCCTGCTGCACCTTTTGCCCATGCTCGTCCAGTCCCGTCAAAAAGAACGTCTCGATGCCCAGGCTGCGCCGGGCGCGGGCGATCACGTCGGCAATGACTTTTTCGTAGGCATGGCCCAGGTGCGGCTGGCCATTGACATAATCGATGGCGGTGGTGATGTAAAACCGCTTGCTCATGTCCGGCTACTGTGACGGAGGCGCAGCTCATTGGCAACTGGTACGATTGACTGACAGGAATTGCGAGTCACCAACCACTCCGCCGACACGCCTCCCTCTCACCTCTTTCGACCTCGTTGTGTCCCCCCATACGGTGACGCGGCTTCCGCCAGCATAAGGGCCATTTGTTCTTGGGGCATATCTCTTTCCACATTCCCATTCAGCTCGATCTCTATTTCCTGGCCTTTGAACTGGGGATACAGAGCGGCAAGCCGTGGAATCGATTTTTCCACCAGCCGGAAATATTCCGTGTCAATCTCCAGGCCTGTTGAGGCGTAACCGACTGCCTCGGCAGCGGCGACGGTCGAACCGGAACCCATAAACGGGTCTAAGCCCAGGGGGAGCAGCGTACGAACCAGAATCCGCATAAAGTGCTGTGGTTTTAGACATGGATGGTCCGAAATTGCTTCCTCGCGTTTTGGAGTTCGGCCACTGGGAATCGCATCCGGCAACGGCTTGTCAATTGAAAGCCGGCGCAACGCGCCCGTTTTCCACTGCCGGAGGTTCTCCGCGACGGTTTTGGTCTCGATGGGCTTGCGAAAAAGCATCCATGGCTCGTAGGCGCCTTTCGGGCTGACGCACACTTCCGGAAACTCGCTCTCCGCGTTTTTTGGCCGGTCCCCTCCGCGAAAGCTGAAATAAAGCCGCATGATGGCTGGGCGCACCTCGAAACCCGCCTCGACCATCGCACCCTGCACATGATGTTGCAGAATCGGATGCCCCGCGACGCAGACATGGGCTCCAGGAACCAAGACATGCAACAGGAGCTTGCCCCAATCCCGAAAGTATCCCCCCAGGTGCTGTTTCTGTTCCTGGGTCAGGATGGTAAAACGCGGCAAAGGGTCACGGTGACTGCCGCCGACCTTCGGCGGCAGCCGCCAAACACCCCCTCGGCCGGCGCGCAACTTCGTCAACTCTTTTTCCGTAAATTCCAGAATCCCATAGGGCGGGTCGGTGCAAACGGCCTGCAACGAAAGCGCCGGGCACTGCCGCAGCCACTCAAAACAGTCTGCCTTTTCAATCCGGTACACGCATATCCTTTTCAACTATAGGCGGGCAAAGCGATTGGGAGACAAACCCCCTCACGCGCCTCCCTGAGCGCTTGCGGAAGTCGGCCGAGATGTGTGGTCATTGACGTAATCGATGCTTTGCATTCCTATAGACATCGAAGAGTTGTCTAAAGATAGCGGCGCAACGGGCCCGGTTTGAGGCTGCCATACCACTCTGCCTGGATTGACCGCGCAGAAGCTGCGTGGACCTTTGGCCAAAGCGCCATAGGACCAGGACCAAAAAAGCGGTACTTTTCCCTTGACCAAAGAAAAGCAACTCCTTTCACTAATTTCCAGTGGCTTGGTCTCCTCCCGCGGTGTGAGCATTGTGCGCGAGACTCCAAGGTTGCGCCGCTCGGTCGTTTAGGCCGTTATCCCCCGATGCCACCTGTCAACGGCCTCTGCACGGTTCCGCGCCCGAAGCTTCTTGAAAATTCGGCGCTGGAGTTTTCTCATCACGCCGCCACTGATGCGCAATTGTTCCTGAATCTCTTTGTAGAGAAGACCCTGTTCAAAGTAACGCAGCACGCGTTTTTCACGCTCGTCTAAGGTCTGTCGTGGAGTCCGCCAAATTATGGGGGGCGGCGGGGTGATCGGTTCGGTGGTCGATGCCTTTAGCGAAGGGCTAATGGAGGAGATCGGCACCGACAGCGCACTGCCAATAGCTACCGGCTGGCGGACACGTAAGGGGCCGCCTCTGCCCAGCGAGCTGTGTCCTTTGCTTGTCATGGCCGTTCTCACACAAATGTAGTGAATTTCACTCGCCGCGTCAACAGCGAGCTGTGTCCTTGTGTCCTTTTGTGTCCTTTGCTTGTCATGGCCGTTCTCATCGTGTCATCAAGACCGATAACAGAAGACTAAGAAGATTAAACTAAGTCTCCCATGGAACCTTCTTTCACTCCAATTTGCCTGGGTGCGAGTTTGACCCCGTGCTATTGCTCTCCCCGAAAGGGCGAACGCGGGATGCACAGGGGAGCGTGCCTCCGACATGTATGATCGCTGGTCTGACCGCTATCCCTCTCTGAGCCAAGGGGTGGCGCCACTCCCACGTGTCCGCACGTTCAGCGCTGCTGCGGGGGCGGCCGACGCCCTCGCTTGCCCAAAGGTCTGGCCGAGCGGACAATAGGTGCGCCTCGGGATTGCCGCACAAGACTTGCATTGCGTAACCGATGGAATGGGAAATGTCCACCGGTAATCCGGTGCCCCTCGCACGATGCCAGAAACCCAGTGCCAACTCGTAAACGTGGTCGATTGCGTCGTGATGGATGATCCAAAAGGCACTTTCAGAAAGATAGGCCCGGTTTGCGACCCCCTCGCGACGAAATGCGTCGCGCAGTTTGAAGATGGACACCCCACGCCAGGAAACGTCCTCCTGTATCCCTGAGAGGGGGACTTCCAAAGGGACATGCAGGGGGCTTCGCCCAAGCGCTTCAAGCACCTGAGAAGGATTGCGCATGAACAGGCTATCAGCATCGACCCAGATGAAGTAATCAAACGACAGTTTGGTCATTCCCGCTTTCAGGTAGTGCAACTTGAATAGGCCGGCCTCTTTGTCGCACTGACAAGCGTCGTAGCACATGCAGCCCTCCACAGGCCGATCGGCAAGCACGTGAAATTCCTTAAACACCCCAACTCGGCGGGCCGTTTCGACGCACTTCTCCATCAAGGCACCATATGGTCCGTCGCAGAATGACCAGTAGCAGTATGTTGGGTTGCGTGTCAGGCCATGTGAGGTTTTAAGATTAGAAGGTGAGCGCCTCCACCCATTTCTTACGGTGATCTCCAGGGCTGCACAAGGTGTCGCGGGCAAAACAGGAAGCCCGCCGACCCAAAGTCATCCGGCGGGGGTAATTCTCGTATAGTTCGTGAACGGCGGCGTTGAAATCCGAGAACTCCTGGCATATAAAGCCGGTCTCGCCACTGACAATGAAATTCTGGAACTGGTGCCCCGCTGGGACCACGGGGACGCAGCCAGTCAGCATCGCCTCGACGACTGCCCGCCCCCAAGACTCTTTAACACGATGGCCGAGAGGGTAAAGGAAGACATCCAGGCTGTAGAGGAATTTCAAGGCCGGCTCCCTCCTTTCTGACAGAAGTTCCCATTCGGGACCGAAGTGGTGCCATCGATACTGTTTTTCGAGATCTCTGTTCCAGGCCATAACACGATAACGCACATCTCCCAGTCCGAGTTCCTCGTAGAAGACAGGGAAGTCGAGTGGATATTTCTTCGGGTCGGCGCGCGAAAGCCGGCCAAGAGTAAAAGTAGGATTTTGCCGCTGACGGAAGGCGTAATCGTCGGGGTCGATGTAGTTGCCAACATGGAAGGCCGGAACACCTTGGTAGATCTCGGCGAATGCGGCTGCTTGGAACTCGGAGACGAAAAGCACTCGGTCGATAATGCCGTTCCGCGCGGCTTCCGCTTCCCCGTCGAAGGCCCACATCATCTCGTTGGACCAGACGAGCTTTAGTCCACGTCGTTTGATTTCCAGGGATCTCCCAGACGAAAATAGGTCGCGCTCACAGACGGCCAAAGCCACCCCCTCGAGGCGGCCAGGGAGGTCCTTCAGGAGAGAGATGCCGGCCCCGAAAGGCTCGATGAGGCGTCGAACTTCCTTGTCCTTGCAAAAAGCGACGTGCGGCGGAACCACCGTTATCTTGAAGACGTTGGAGAGCAGCCTGATCAAATGCGCCACCTTGGTCGACGCCCCTCCGATGGTTCCGGGGGCGCTGAACAAGTAGAGTGGGAGCCCACCACGGGGCGGTGTGTGGGACATAAGACGCTATTTGGGTTAAAACCAAATCGTTGGCGCATGCCCGGTTACTCGCCTAATGGGCGCGAAACGCAACCCGCGTCAGGGTGCCCGCGGCATGGGCGCTACAAGCACCAGCCGCAGCCCGCCCCTGGGGCCTCGCAGCCGTTCTTGCCGCCATCATAGGGCGCATAACTTCCACAGGTCTCGGTCGAACCGCAGCACCAATAGTAAACAAAGCTAGGGTCGTTGCACACCCTAGCGCAGGATGACGGACAGCCTGGTTGGCCAAACGAGCATGCGCTGACCAACTCACTTGCGAGGGCGTTGACGGCAGAGGCGGCCAGCAGGCCTGTAGCAACCGTGGCTGCCAGGGTCGATGGACTAAACAGTTTCTTCAGTTTGTTCATATGGTCCTTTCTATCGCGGGATCGGTCACATGGGGACGCGAGGTCCAGCGAAATCGTAGCGGCTTAGTCTCATTGCAGGCCGGGCCGTTTGGTGGGGGGTTGGTACCCCCTGTGCCAGTAAAGCTGCCATAGGTTCTCCAATGGCACCAACTGAGCGTGGCCGTCAAAAAAAGAAATGTTGATTGCCCCGGGCAAGCGCTGGTTGGCGGGCCACCAACCTGGCGGCTGGGTTGGCCGATTGCCGTGACGCGCAATGAGGTAGGCGCAGATTCCGGCGTTGCCTGCCCCGTGCTTGATTGCCAGAATGGGTTCGCTAAGATTAAACGGGGGTCCGTCGCTAGCCGCTGGGTTCGCAATGCAGGCTAAGCCGGAATCTCCCAGCACCGGCACGAGCGAGGGTGAAGGAACCGAACTTTCGGAGCCGAAGTACCGGTCGGCAAACCCGAAATCGGCACAGGTGAAAACAGGCGGAGCGAACACAAGCCACAGATTCACCGAATAGCTTGAAGCTAAAAACCTGGGCTTGTTGGGAAGATCCTGGTAACCGCGCAACGTTGTTGCCCAGGGGACTGGGATGCTTGGGGCGCTTCGCCACGGACAAGATACGGACCCGCCGTAGGCGCCGCTCGCTACGGAGTTGGTATTGGACAGGGGTGCATCGGGACAAATCCAGCCCTCTTTCGGCTGGGCCATATGGTAGGCCACCCACTCTCCCACGGACGCTTTTCCGAGGCTATCACCCGTATCCTGATCCAGTGCTTGCCTGTAACTGAGGTAAATTTGCCGTTCGTTGCTGAGGCATTGTATTTGCCTGGCTTTCTCCTTGGCGCGCCCGAGGACCGGCAGCAGCAGCGCCACCAGAACGGTAATGACGGCAATCACGACCAGCAGTTCGATGAGCGTGAAGGCTAGCTCCCGCTCGGGCTCAAAACTGTTAAGTTCACCCTTCATTTTATCGCCCGGATTTCGCCCGTTCGTCCGCGCATGGTGGCATCGAGCCAGCGGATGTCGCGGTTATCTTTCAGCACCCAAAATTGGACAGTCTGCGGCGACGACTTCTCGCGAGCCGGGCGTGTCGCACCCGGCCGAGGGGCTCTACAGGCACCAACCACAGCCATCTCCGGGAGCCTCGCAACCGTTTTTGCCACCATCGTAGGGCACATAGCTCCCGCACGTCTCAGTCGAACCGCAGCACCAGTAGTAGACACCAGACTCATTGCAAACCGTGGCACATGTAGGCGGGCAGTCAGGCTCTCCTCGTTGGCAAGCGCTGACTAGCTCGGTTGCCAGGGCGTTGATGGTCGAGGCGGCGAGCATGCCCGTAGCGACCGTAGCCGCGAACGTGGATGGGCTGAACAGTTTCTTTAGTTTATTCATTTTTTTCCTTTCTCTCGCAGGAATCGCTTGCACGCGGGGCTTGCGATGTCTGTACAGAATCCCCCCTCGTCGGGTGTGCTGATCGCCTGCGAAAATCGCACTGTGGAACATTCATTGCAGTCCAGGCCGCTTGGCAGGGGCCTGGTAGCCCCGGTGCCAGTAAAGCTGCCAAAGGTTCTCCAATGGCACCAGTTGGGCGTGTCCATCAAAAAATGAAATGTTGATTGCACCCGGCATCCGCTGGTTCGCTGGCCAGGGGCCAGGTGGCGGATTCGGCCTGTTGCCGTGCCGGCAGATTAGAAAGGGTTTTATCCCCTCCTTACCCCCGCCGACCATCGCCAGTTCCGGCTCGCTCAGATTAAATGGGGGTCCGTCATCGGCTGCCGGATTGCTATAAAGAGCGGTTCCCGAATCTCCGAGCACCGGGACGAGCGCAGGTAGAGAGACCGCACTCTCGGAGCCAAAGTACCGGTCTGCCAAGCCCAAATATGCAAAGGTGAAAACGGGCGGGTCGAGAACGAGCCATTGGTTTACCGAATAACTTGTCGCTCGAAAAGCTGGCTTATTGGGCAGGTTTTGGTAACCGCTCAGTTTGGTTGTCCATGGGTCCGCGTCCGGGGCCTCTCGCCAGGGGGACGACACAGACCCTACGTACGGCTCCTCATTGGTATTGGACAGGGGTGCATCGGGACAAATCCAGCCCTCTTTCGGCTGGGCCATATGGTACGCGACCCATTCTCCCACAGAGGCCTTACCCAGGCTGTCTCCCGTGTCCAGGTCCAGCGCCTGCCTGTAACTGAGGTAAATCTGCCGCTCGTTGCTTAGACATTGTATTTGCCTCGCCTTCTCTTTGGTCCGCGCGAGGACTGGCAGCAACAATGCGACCAGAATGGTGATGACGGCAATCACCACCAGGAGCTCAATTAGCGTGAAGGCGTCCACGCAGCATTCGTTCGGCTTTAAATTGTTGGGTTCAGCCTTCATGTTGCGGCAGGCTCTCCGGCGGCTGAAGCGGGAACCGTGCTCCGAGGAAGCATGTCGTGGGCGATCTTGAGCATCCAAAGGATCAGACAGTTGCGACCCACCCCAAAAATTGCCGCGTGCCGGCTCGAGTTGAAGATTCCAGTCAGGCCGGTGCAGCCGCATGCCGGCGGGTGAGCCAGGGTCGAGAGGTAGAAAAGGTACGCGGTGAAAATCGACATCATGACTATTGAAAACGTGATCGTATAGCGCAAGTCTATCCCAAAAATCAGGAGAAGGCCGACATAAATCTCTGCCGCCGTGGCAGCAGCGACCATCGGTTCTGCCAGGCCGGTTGGCAGACCGAGTGTTTCCAGCGCCGTCGTTGCCTCTCCTGGGAAGAAGAACTTGAATCCACCTGTGTACAGAAAAAGAAAGCCAAGGAGCACGCGCAGGAGGTTTGGGAAGGAGTGGTGACGCATGGTGGCTTCAAAACATGGTATTTAGATTGAGATGAACGTCGCTGAGCATCCGATTTAGGGCCCAGTTCGCGTCGGGGTCAGACCAGACAAGGGAAATATGAACCGGACCCGGATTAGTCGAAACGTTGGATCGCGCGTAAAAGCTCAGGTTTAGAAACAGTTGGCTGGGGAGCGCCTGATGGCCCGCTGGCGGTCTGTAGTGAAAGCCGGGGTTCAAGGCATCATAGGCAATCGTCATCGACTTGAAAAGCCTGCCGCCGAGCATTGTCGGCACGCTGTTTGTGCTGCTGGTGACGGCTGCGACATTGTCAAGGCACACCGCAGTCAAGCGGGTCGGCCACTTAGTTTTGGTCCCCCTGGCCAGGGCGCCCCAGAGATCTCCCACCGTCTGGCGTGCAGTTATGGAGGGGCTTCTGGCGCCGGCCTTGCCCAAGACGCGAATCGCCCTTGGGGTAAGGTTAAAATCATATCGGAGGTTCTCAGTTTTGAGGCGGTAGTACTCGTTGAGGGACGGGTTGCAAAGGTAAACCAGGATTTGCCTGAGGCGCTCCATTGCGGCCTCCCTCTGCTCTTTTCTCAAATGAAGGGATGCCCAGTTCACTCGGCCGACAAATGCATCTGGGATCTGCTGACCCTGGGCAAACGTCAGCTTCCCCCAAAACGCAAGGAGTTCTTGCGTACGTTGGTCACGGGCTCTTTTCTCCACTTCTCGGCGGTCCCGCTCGTAGTGGCTGCTGAAGGTGAACCGAGCCGAGACGGTGACTAAGGAGACAACCAGCAGCAGATACAGGTGCAGGCGTCTCCGAACGTGGGGCTCGGCGTCTTGACAGGCATCCAACCATTTGCGAGCGCCAAGGACGGCGTTGCTCGCAGCGCGGTGGCTGCTTCCCGGCATAGCACTGGCCTCGGACACAAACTCATAATACGCCTCCGCCAGAACCTTGAGAAGGTACCTAAAAGGCTACCCCCTCACCGATCCTGCGCCGCCAACGACCGTGTAGCAAGGAACCCCGCCCAGCCCGCCCTTTAAAAGAATTGCATGCCCCCCAGGCTGCGAGCTGCGATTAGATGGCCTTCCAATGATAGATATAAGCTGCGCTGGGCCTCGTCCTAACCCTTTCCCTTTGTGGCGCTCAGCAGCGTTTTGTAAGCCGCGTTAATGGCTTTGGCCCATTCCTCAGCCAGTTGCTGGTATTCCTTGCCCGCGCTGGCGAAGCGGTCGGGATGACACTCTTTCATGCGCTTGCGATAAGCCATCAGAGTTCCCTCTGCCCCGAATCTTTTTTCCGCTTGGATACCCCCCGTCGCTGAGGATTCCTTCCCCTCGGTTTCCTCCTGTGCTCTTCGTTCCCTTCGTTTCCTTTTGTAAAAGCCCTTTTGTGCAGCTCAGAGCCTCTCGATGCGGAGATTGCGCCAGCGGCATTGGGTTCCGGTGGGCCACATCGCTTTGCCCCCATGCACCTGCAGGCCAATCGACCCTTCTCGGCCCAGAATCTCAAACACTCTTTCCTTTTTGTATTCGGGCAACGGACAACTCTCCCCGTTCCAATGGCATATCTTCAAATCATTGATCCAAGTGGTGATTTGAGGGTACTTGCCCGTGCATCGAATCCGGGCGGTATTCCAGTCCTTCAGGCGCCAGGTCTTGAGCCATTGCTCGGAGGTGCAGGCATATTCGTAAACGCCGGAGGGCCATTTCTCAGCGCGCGGATCGGGCCGCGTGGTGAAACCAACCGGCGCGCGGTCCGGACCGAGTTTGGCAAAAATCTGAAAGGGTTTCATGGCAAAAGCCCCGGGCATCTCCCCGCGCAGGTGGCCCACATTTCCATTGTTGTGATAATCCACATACATCTGAAAGCCGTACCCCTGGTCTGTGCAGCGGAAAAAAACCCCGCTGTCGGGCCCCCAATCCGGGTCCATCTCGAGTTCCAATTCGAAATCGCCGAATCTTTCGTCTGTGAGGAATATCCCGCCGTTGCCCGACCCGGGCGGGTCTTGCTCGCAAACGAGCAGTCCGTCCCGGACGAACCAATGTCCGCCGGTCCCATGCGAGATGCGTTTGGGCGGTTTGTGCCAACCCTTGAGCGAGCGGCCGTTAAAGAGTGCCTCGGGCTGAGAGGCGGCCCAAGCCGGGGCGCACAACGCGAGGCTGGCGGCGGTGCAGGTCTTGAGAAAGCCGCGGCGCGGTAGGGATTGGCTTTGCAGAATGCCAGCGAGAGAGGCAACAGAATTCTCGATTGGTCCCTTAGGGTGTTTCACAGTCAACGGCTGGCATTGTCCACAGAGCGCCATTTTTGTCAAATCGGTCTCTCTGAAATCCCGGTGAAGCCGTAAAAGGCTTACCTCATTAATTGGCCATCAACCATTCTCCAAATGCCCAGCGGATTGTCGTCTCTGAGGGTAGCCGGGAGCAGGGCAGCCGGAAAATCCTGGTAGCAGACCGGGCGGACAAAACGGTAGAGGGCGGCGGTGCCGACCGAAGTGAAGCGCGCGTCGGTCGTCGAGGGATAGGGACCCCCGTGGTGCATGGACGGACACACCTCGACCCCGGTGGGAAAGCCATTGATAATAAGGCGGCCCGCTTTGCGCTCGAGCAGGCGCAGCAACGGCTGGGCTTGCTTAAGGTCCTCGCCAGTCCCGTGCAAGGTGGCGGTCAATTGTCCCTCCAGACCGCGGGCCACCTCTTCGAGCTCGGGCAACGTGCGCGCAGATATCAGAATAGCAAAAGGCCCGAAAACCTCCTCGGCCAGCTCAGGATGCTCGCGGAAGTTTTGCAGATCGGTCCGCAACACTGCCGCTTCGCCTTGAGTGCTTGTCGGATTCGCCGTTGTCCTGGATTTGGCCAGCGGATTGACACCGTGAACATCTGAGAGACGGGCCAGGCCGTCATGGTAGGAATCGCAGATTCCGGCGTGCAGCATTGTTGCGGGCAAGACCGCCTCGAAAGCGCCGGCTAAAGTTTGCTGAAACTGATCGAATTCGGTCCCTGCCAGGCCGAATACCAGTCCCGGTTTGGTGCAGAACTGGCCCACACCCATGGTAATGGAGCCGCGCAGTCCTTCCGCAATCCGCGCTGCCCGCGTCCGCAGTGCGTCGGGCAGCAGAAACACGGGGTTCAGACTGCTCATTTCGGCGAAAACGGGTATGGGATCGGGCCGCGCGGCGGCAGCATCGAATAAGGCGCGGCCAGCAGCGCGCGAGCCAGTGAACCCGACCGCCCGGGCAAGCGGATGCCGCGTTAACTCCAGGCCGATGACCTTGCCTGAACCCTGGAGCATCGAAAAAACGCCGGGCGAAAGGCCGCAACTTTTAACCGCGCGTGAAAGGGCCGTAGCCACCAGTTCGGAAGTGCCGGGATGCTCGCTGTGCGCCTTAACTACCACGGGATTGCCTGTCGCCAGCGCTGAGGCGGTGTCGCCACCCGCAACCGAGAAGGCGAGTGGAAAATTGCTCGAACCGAAGATTACCACAGGCCCCAGCGGCATCAGCATCCGGCGTATATCGGGTTTTGGGGCCGGCTGCCGGTCGGCAATCGCATGGTCAATCCGGGCATCCACCCACGAGGCGTCCCGGGCGACCTGAGCAAAGAGCTTGAGCTGGTTGACGGTGCGACCGCGCTCGCTGGTGAGACGGGTTTCAGGAAGTCCGGTTTCGAGATGAGCCCGGGCAATCAAATGCTCGCCCAGCGCCAAAATTTCCTCCGCGATCTGTTCCAGAAAAGCGGCGCGCTGAGAACCGGTCGTTTGCCTATAAATCTCGAAGGCCCTCTCTGCCGCCTGCAATGCCTGGTCCACTTCCTTTGCCCCGGCTTTACAGAAGGCGGGCGGCAGCGGCGTGCTGTTCAGCGGGCTAACTGGGCTGAAGGTTTCGCCGGTGCCCCGGCTTAGCTGGTCCCCGATCAGACTTTGGCCATGAAGCGTCATAGGATGAGATGGGCTTGAATGAACTCTTGAGGGGAGATGGGTCGAGGTTTATACCCGGAGCCGTTGAGCGCCGCAAGATGGTGGTCGGTGGTGATGATGTAGTCAGCCTGTGCGGCAATTGCGCAATCAACAAACTTGTTATCGTCCACGAGAACATTCGTGTCGATGCAAACCCTCATCAGCGATAGGGGTGTTCGGCACGCACCTGTGCGATAATCCCCTGAATACGCTCATTGCTGAGCTTCCCCGCCTTGCGGTCCGCGTCGAAAGCCTCGTCAAGATTCGCCGCCAATTCCTCAGCCTCCAGTTGTAGCAGGACGCGATTAAGAAGGCTGAGTTTGCTCACGCTCAGTTGCTCGATCCTCTCGTGCAGAACCTTCTTCAAACTCGGTGCATCGGACGGAATATCCATCGGCTTAACCATGAACCGAAGTTAGCTGGCGACGCTGCTACCCGCAAGCGAGGCGTTGCGGTCGCCCGAGGCAACGATCTGACGGTGCGGGTCGGTGAGCCGATGGATTTCAGCCAGCCAACCGCGCAATTGCTCTTCTAGGGTCACGATGGTTCAGGATAGGCTAAAGCTCGCTCTCTTCAACCGCCACCGCGTACTGTTGACCCGTGGAATTAACTTTACACCACCTGGGCCGTGTTGCGCAAAAGGCCGATGCCGCTAATCGCAACCTCGATCTCGTCGTCTTCCTGCAGGGTGAACAGGTCCGGCGGCACAATGCCGGTTCCCGTCAGCAACACCGCACCGTGGGGAAAGGTCTGACATCGGAACAGAAAACCGGCGAGTTCTTCGAAGCCGCGTTTAATCTGGCCGACCGGCGTTTTCCCCTCGAACACCCGCGTCCCTGCACGGCTTATCGTGAGCTGAATCTCCCAACCCCGGGCTTCCGATTCCGCGGCGCCAAGCCGGACCCAGGGTCCCAGCGCGCAGGACCTGTTGTAAATCTTGGCTTGAGGCAGATACAACAGGTTTTCGCCTTCGATGTCGCGCGCGCTCATATCGTTACCGGCCATGTAACCGGCAATCTGGCCACGAGAGTTCAGGACCAGCGCCAACTCCGGCTCCGGCACGTTCCAGCGAGCATCGCGACGGATGCCCACCGGCTGGCCAGGCCCAACCACTTTCTGCGCCAGCGACTTGAAAAACAGCTCGGGCCGCTCCGCCTCATAAACCCGGTCATAGGCCGTGGCGCTGAAATCCGATTCCTCCATCCGGGCGGTCTTGCTGCGCAGGTAGGTCACCCCGGCCGCCCAGACTTCCTGCTGTTCGACGGGTGCGCACAAGCTGACTTCAGACAACGGAAAGTGCGGCAAATGTTCGGCGGCGAGCCTGTTCAACTCTATGAGCGGGTCTTCTTGCTCGAGCAGCAAGTGCATTTGAGTCACTCCTGCCGCTGTCAAATCCACGAGCAGGTCATCCTCCTTGACGAGCCCTATACAGACTGTGCCTTGAGGCTTCACAAAGCGGCAGAGTTTCATATCGGCTGCGCAGGCTCGAAGTAGTGTCTCACAAATACCCGGTGCGATTTTTTACAGGAGGAACCGGAGAAAGCAGAGTTTTTGGCTCTGTTCCCTCTGTTTTCTCCTGCTCAAATAACTCCCGTTGGCCCGTTTTTAGGCCTTATCGGTGGATTTGGCGTTGTCGCCGGTGCCATGGAGCTTGCTCCACGCGTCAAAGCTGATGTACTGCTTGCTGCCCGGGGGGTCTTCGACCTCACAATTCCTCGGCTCGACGGGTGACATAACGAGAAGTTCATAGATGCGGCCGGGACCCTGCTCGAGGCAGATGACCGCGATCATCGTCGAGCGGGCCAAATCTGCGTTGTCCGTATAGAGGAAGCAGTTACCCACACACTCCGCCTGATAGGGAAAGCCGACCTCATCCCAGTTACGGAGATGCAGGCCGCGAGTATCAAAGCGGTAAAGGAACGGATAGGTATCGTACGCATCTTTACTGTTCAGGCCCGTGCTCAGAAAATACCCATCTTCCTTGTCTTTCTTGACCTGCCAGTTGTAGGCGACCGTTCGCAAAGGGGCCGCGGGCGTATTGGCGAGGTTCTTCAGCGAAGACTGCGCCAACTCCAGGTTCTTGATGAGATGGGGGAGAAACCCACCTCGCTTTCGATAGACGTTGGGGTTGCTGCCAACGCCCCGATAAGCATAGGGATACTTGATACCGAGAGCAGGTGGCGGGGTCCTTCTTGCTTCTTGAGCCAGCCTCAGGAGCGCCAGCTCGTTATCTACCTGTGATTTTTGCGACGAAGAGCCCGTTTCCAGCGGTTTGAGCAGCGGCTTCTCGACCTGGGTTGGGGCGGCCGGCTTCACCAGGGTTATCGGCTTTACCGGCGCAACCGTTTTCACCTTCACTGGGGTGCTTTTCATTGCCGGGGAGCTTGGAGTGGCGCCGGAGGACACTGCTGGCTCCGATTTTAATTTGGCGGCCACTTTCGCACACACCAGGCATTTTCGCCGTCCGTATCCCGGCTCGCCCTCAGGACCAATGCACCAGGCCTTATTGTCCACGCATTTCATTTTCGCGCCTCCATTGCAATCAGGTTTATGTTCGGTTCGTCAGCCGCATCCTTTTCGTCTGCGGGCGCAAAAGCGCCTCTATTGACTTTCGTAAGGTGGGCCACGCGGAAATCTTTAGCCCTTGCGCGGATAATTTCAAGACTTAACACCCTTCATCATCCTTTTCCTTCCGCTCGCTTCCCCCTCGTCAACCCGCCCTTTTTCCGTAAGATTGGCTTGTGCTGTTTTATAGCGACAGACGATTCATTGCGGAATTGCACCAGTTCTTCAGGCGGCACTGGCAGCGGGCGCTGCGGATTCGCGAAAAGTTCCGGTTCAGTGAGCAGGCCTTTCACCTGGTTCTGGCGGGCGGTGTAGGCGTGTTAGGCGGGCTGGTGAACCTGTTTTTTTATTATGCCACCGAATCAATCAAAGACCTTTTCCTGCGGCATCCGGGCCGGCCAGAGGAAGTGGCCGAGATGATGGTGAAGTGGCAGCGAGTCCTGACCCCCACCCTGGGCGGCCTGTGCGCCGGGTGCGTGCTGTATTGGGGTTTGCGTTTGGCCGGAGGGCAGCGCTCGACCAACCTGTTGGAGGTGGTGGTGGCCGGTGATGGCCGATTGCCTTTCCGTAGCGGGCTCGTGAAGTTCTTTTCGTCTCTCATTACGATTGGTTCGGGCGGCTCGATTGGGCGGGAAGGCGGTATCGTGCAATTGTCGGCAAATCTGGCGTCGAAATGGGGACAATTGGCCAAGTGGCATCCGTATCGGCTGCGGTTGCTGGTGGGTTGCGGGGCGGCGGCGGGGATTTCGGCGGCCTATAACGCGCCGATTTCCGGGGCGGTTTTTGCGGCGCTCATTGTCCTGGGCAATTTCTCTATGAGCCTGTTTGCGCCGCTGGTTTTTGCTTCGGTTGTGGCTACGATGGTGTCACGCAGCTTCTTTGGCATTCAACCTTGGTACACCGTGCCGCCCTTTGAGTTCACCAGCGTGACGCAACTGCCCTGGTTCGTATGCCTGGGCGTCCTGAGCGGGGTGATGGGAGCGATGTTTTTGAAGCTGCTGAATCTGGCGGAGGAGTTTTTCAAGGGCCTCGCTGTGCCGGTCTATGTTCGATTGACCATCGGAGGTTTTATCGTAGGTCTTATTGCGCTGCAGTTCCCGCAGGTCTGGGGCAACGGTTATGTCATTACCAATCGGATTCTGTTAGGCGATTACCCAGCCGAATGGAGGGGCTTGCTGTTCCTGGCGTTGCTGTTCCTGGCCAAGCTTCTGGCTACTCTGGCCACCGTCGGCTCCGGCGCAGTGGGCGGGGTTTTTACCCCAACGCTCTTCCTGGGCGCGGGTTTGGGGGCAATTTGCGGTGTGGGCCTGCGAGAAGTACATGTGGCGCGCGAATTGCCTGTGGCCGTTTTTGCCGTGGTCGGCATGGGGAGCATGCTTTCGGCGACCACGCGCTCGCCGTTGCTGGCGATGATTATGGTATTCGAAATTTCGCTCGATTACTCGCTGATGCCGCCTTTGATGCTGGCCTGCGTGGTCTCGGTCCTGGTGGCGGGCAAACTGCACCCAGCCTCCATTTATACCGAGCCACT
This sequence comes from Verrucomicrobiia bacterium, assembly GCA_035946615.1. Classification (NCBI taxonomy): domain Bacteria; kingdom Pseudomonadati; phylum Verrucomicrobiota; class Verrucomicrobiia; species Verrucomicrobiia bacterium. The sequence goes on along the minus strand of DASYZB010000105.1, from coordinate 40,159 downwards.
GCGCCGCAAAGGAGTGACGGTTTCGCACGACGCCACCGCCTCCGAGTCGGCCACGGAACGGACGGTCAGCGACTTGATGCGGGCGCCGGTGCCCCCCTTGCGCGAGACGGCCACCCTGGGCGAGATAGTGGACCGGTTTCTGACCAGCGCCAATAACTTCCTGCCGGTCGTCAATGCCAAAGGGCAATTGCTGGGCATTGTCGCCTTGCACGACCTCAAGGAATATCTGGGGACCAGAGAGGAACTGTTGGGAATTATCGCGTATGATGTCATGCGCCCGCCCCCGGCGAGCGTGACGCCTAATCAGCGGCTGCTGGAGGTCCTGCCCGTCGTTCTGGCCAGTGAACAGCGGAATATCCCGGTCGTCAATACGCTGAAAGAAAACCGCCTCATCGGCGCGCTGGTGCGCGGCGAGGTGTTAGGCATCTTCTCGGAAGTCATCGCCGCCAGCCGCAAGGCCGAGGTGTGAGCAGTTGACACATCCACGAAGGGATTTTCAGCACATTGGCTCCAGCCCGGCTCGGCAGTTCGATTGGCTCACCCCTCTCGGCGGCGACATTCGGGACCCGATGAGACCGGGTGCTTTTGTCCGGGGGACCACTGGTTGTGCGGGAACTGAGCTTCCTTAATCGGAGGGCGGCCGCTGCATCCTGAATGCCCGAACCAAGCACCGCAATGGCCATAACCAAAAGCGTAAGCCGCAGAGCAACCGGGGCTCCAATCGGAGTCCAAACGAGATGGGTTGGCGCGGTGAACCTCACCAGCGCGCCGAAGATTATCGCCATCAGCATGTGCAGCACGTATTCGCCGCTGGGAACTCGAACAACGTGTGCCGGAATCCCAGCACAATGGGAATTAACCCGGCAACGGTCACTTCGACCCAGGTTTCCGCACCGACACGGACTTGGTTTTCATGGTGCAGAAGCCGGACTTTTGACCAGCCGGCGTGAAGCAGATCAAGTCGTGCCGGGTTTTGGAAGAACCGAAACACGCTGTCACGCGATGCCGGCACAAGATGTTCAAAGCAAAAGCGCATTGTGGCCACCCCTATTCATCCGCGTTCAGCCTCGCTGGTTGGATTGGTTCCTGCGCGTTTTCTGAGGTCTCCAAATGCCTCTCGGCTGGTCGGGAACTGAAACTCAAAGCCGGACTTGAGCAAGCGCCCGGGGATCACACGGCGGCTTTTGATGAGCAACTCCGTTTCGGTGCGCAACACGAACGCGCCGATTTCGAGCATCCAATTGGTCGCCGGCAATCCAAAGGGAACACCGCAAACCTGCCGAAGAGTCCGCATCATCTCCGCATTCGGGAGAGGATTGGGGGCAACCAGGTTGGCCGGACCCTGCAAATCATTGTGCGAGATGAACCACTCCACTGCCCTGCAAAAATCCCTCTCGTGAATCCACGACACGAACTGCCGCCCGCTGGCCATTCGGCCGCCGAGTCCGAGTTTGGTCAGGCGACGCAGCACCGGGAACACGCTGTTCTTTCCTAAGCCCAGAGCCATGGCCATCCGCATCAACCTTTCGCGTCTGCGGAGTGGAGGTTTCGTTGAGGGCCCGTTCCCAAGCCCAGGCGACTTCCACTGAGAAACGGTCTTTCGCCTCCGCCGTCGCTTCGGTAAGACCCGTTTCATCCCAGGGAGCGCCAAAGGTGTGACGGTAAACCGTGGCGGTGCTCGCATTCAGCCAAACTTGCGGTGGTTGATGACACCTGCCGATAACCTCTCCCAGGACACGGGTTGAGTTCACTCGTGAATCGAGAATTTCCTTCCGGTTCCGCGTGTTGCAACGACAGTTGACCGATTTCCCGGTGAGGTTAATCACGGCGACAGAGCCCTCCACCTCCGGTGCCCAGTCGCCAAGCGTGCAGCCATCCCAGCCGACTTGCCGACCGACCAAGCCGCTATCGCCAGGCGACCGGGTAAGAATCACAACATCCCAGTCGGCCTTCAGAAAATGAGATGCCAGTGCCTGGCCGAGAAAGCCAGAGCCGCCGGCGATCATGATACGTTTGATATTCGCTTTCATGGCATTTCGAAAAAGACGCGCTTGGCGTGATTGTGGGCGAGACCGGTGGATTGGCGCGTGCAACACCGCAAGTCCCGCCAGGTGAAGGGGCCAGGCTGGGGCAATCCTTTCCGGATCTGGTCGGGGGTGAACCGAGTTCGTGGAGCGAGGTCCGGCGGCATTAACTCGCATGCAGGAGCTGGCTCGGCGAGACCTTCATGAAGCATCCGCACCTGCGCGCTGGAGACCATCGGGACCTTCATCATCCGTTCGAGGCACCAGGCCAGGACCTGATGAAACCAGACCGGCATGGGAAACATGATTGGATGTCGGCCGACGACTTCCGCTACCCGGCGGACAGCTTGTCTCAAGGTCAGTTCCTCAGGTCCAAGCACGGCCACTGTTTTGCGAGACAGGGCACCGTCCACGACACACGCTTTGACAATTCGCGCGACATCTTCGACGGCATTTGGCCGGATTGGCTTATCGCGCAAGCCAACGAACGCAAACAGCCGGAAGGTGTAAAACGCATGGCTGAGGTGATTGAGCATGTGATCGCCTGGGCCATAGATGACGCCGCATTTGAGGACGGTGTAATCCAGGCCGCTTTGCCGAACGAGTTCCTCCGCCGCCCATTTGGATTCATGGTAGGGCGAGCCACAGTTTGGCCTGGCTCTCAGGAAGCTGATGAGCACGATTTTCCGAGCGCCAACTTGTCGGGCCGCCTCCAACACGTGGCGCGTGCCTTCGATGAGAACTTTCCTGAAGGTTTGGTCTCCCTGTTCCCGGTTAATTCCCGCGCAATGGATGACCGTGTCACTCCCGGCAATCGCTCTAGCCAGCTCGGGGGTGCTGTCCAAATCGAGTGGCGCGAAACTGGCCAGGCCTCGAATTGATGCATCGGTTCTGTCCAATCCGCGAGCGATCAGCAACACCTCGTGGCCTTCGGCTGCAAGCTGGCGGGTGATATTCCGCCCAACAAATCCCGTCCCGCCCGTAACTGCAATCTTCATGGCCTCGCTCCTTTCCAAGCCGCCGGCAAATAGATTACTGGCAGGTAAGCAAAAACCAGGTTGATGGCGTGATAACCGATTCGCTTGGGGAAATTGGTCAGGTATGGAACCAGGTCGAAAACAAACGTGGCCGCGATCAACCTGAGCGTCCAAAACGCAGCCAAAAAAAGACCCAAGGCTCTGGCCAACGTCCCGCCCGCAGCCAACGTGCCGGCGAGGGTAAAGGTGAGGAGCCCAAAACTCACCAGGCAAAGGCCAATAAAGGAATAGTAAACCCAGAACAATTGGCGGATAAAACTCGGCAGCGTTACCAGGTGCTCCCGCAAGCCCACAACTTTCGGCATCAACAAACCGGCGCAAATCAAACCGAGGTGCAGCAGGCCGGCGATTTGGAGCAGGAGGGTCAGTGTATTTGTGTTCATGGTCGTTTCCTCAGGTTGCGCCGATGGCGTGGAGCATCGGCAAAATGACGTGGTGAATGAAAATCGGGTGGAACAGCCAAAACGCTGGTACGCCGGCAACCAGCGCCACGAAGCACCAGCCCTTTACCCCGGAGCCGAGGCCCAGGTTTTGGCCACGTTTGCTACGTTCGAACAGGAGGGCCAAACCCTGGAGAACAAAGTAAGCTGTCGGCAGTCCGTAGCCGCCCCGCGCGGGAACCGAGATGACTAACTCGTGCAGGGTGGCGGAAATAAGGAATACCAGCAAGAGTGCTCCCCAACGTCCGACGCTCTTGGTCAGAGGCTTGAAAACGCCCCCATGCATGAGGTCGCTGAAAGCAGCGTTCCAGTCCTCCCCCCAAAACCCGCTGAGCGAAGTCGCTCCGGCAGGCGAGCGCATAATTGGACGCGCGTTGATACCGAGAGCACGCCACAATGCAGAAAGGAGGTGAAAGAGTCCAAAATGAAGGAGTAGGACGACGCCGACCATTCCCACCCAGCCGGTGATCATAGGATGTGTTGCTCCGACCAGGGGCACTCCGACCCACACCACCGCAGCCCCGAAAAGTGTCTTTGCAGCCGCGGCAGCCCACTCGCAACCAGCCGGTGGACGAATAGGGTTTGTTCCACAGAACGCCCGGAGATCCATTCCAGGCCAGAGAAGTCCATAAGTAACCAGCCGACCTGGACCTGCTCTCTTCCCGGATTGCAGAAACCCTTGAATCGTGACCCACTTTGCTCCAATGAACAGAGCGAAGGCGATCTCCCACATCCATATCCAGGCAGGCAGGGCTCTCCCCAAGCGGAGGACAATAGCGGTTGGCAACAGCGCAGAAATCCAACCCACAGCACCAAGCCCGGAGCTCCTCGGATGCGCTGCGATGTGGCAAGTTCCCGCGAGGCAGGTCCGATTTTGGGCAACCCATCGGTAGCCTCTGCGCAACGAGAGTTTGACCGGGGGAACAATCGAAAGCCAGAACACCGGCTTTGCCCACCAGACACGACGTGCGATTTCAATCAGTGCGTCAGCTCCGCCGTGTATTTGACCGCCAGCAGTGATCAGCCGCAACTCCGACAGGAGTTCCTCACCGTTGTTGGTCAGATGGTCCTTCACCCAGGGTGTTTGCAGGGGCACCAATCCGAACCGATACCTGCGTAGCAAGGCCCCAAAGCTACGGGCGAGATTCACGCAAAGGCCGCATTGGGGCATCAAAGCACACCCAGCCGTTCGCGTTCTTTATATCTGTAATTTCTGTATTCACAGAACTAGCATTCCAAAAAAAAGAGACGACTCTCTACGATCTCAGTCCAATGCTCTTGAGGACCTTGTCCCCTGCACTCAAAAACTTCACCAAAGCCGAAGCCGGCAACCTGGCCACCTGCATATACCAGTTCGTCGTTGTTTGGAAAAAACGGTGGAGTTCGCGGAGGCGCTCTTCGGTGCTGTTGTCGGTGTCCTTCTCCTTACCCGCTTCGGCGATGCATTCCTCGAGGATGGCCATGGTCGGATCAATCTCACGGCGCTTGCGCTCATCCAGCACGATGCGGAACATCTCCCAAACATCCTTCATGGATTCGAAATGGTCCCGCTTATCGTCCAGGACGTGGACCAGTTTCACAATCCGCCAGCCTTGAAGCTCCCGCAGACTGTTGCTCACGTTCGAGCGGGCCACATCCAGCGTCTCGGCAATCTCCTCCGCGTTCAACGGTTTGGGCGAGATGTAGAGGAGCGCATGGATTTGCGCTACCGTGCGATTGATGCCCCAGCGGGTTCCCATCTCCCCCCAATGGAGGACGAATTTTTGTTGGACCTGGTTGAGCTTCATATTCTGTCATTTCTGTTGGTTCAGAAATAACATACATACTCTGCTCTGTCAAATGAATCGTTGCCTTTGCACCTTTGCATCCGGTTTCTTCCCAGCTCTCGCGAAGCAATTCGACCTCCGTTTTCGCCACAATCTGCGGGGTCAAGGCATCAGCGCCTCTGTCCCCCGTCTGGACAATTCTGGCTCTGCCAATTCCGGTTTTAGTGCTTGGCGAAAACGAATTGTGGCACTTATGCTGGCTTTTGTTGCGATTCGCACAGCTAAAGCCGCGTCACGGATTATGAGCAAATTTTTCCAAATCATCCCGGCGGCGCTGGCAGCATCCGCGTGGTTGCTGTGGCCATGGCCTTGTCCCGCGCAAACGAACCTGGTAAACGTCACGAATATTGGCCTGGGTCCAACTTACGGCGCTGCTGTTTTCAGTCATTACCTTTACGTGGCGACTGCGAGTGGTCTGCGGATTCTGGATATTTCCAATCCTGCCAACCCTGTCGATGTCGGTTACAGCGACAGTGTGGGCTTCGCCACGGGGGTGGCCGCATCCGGCCAATATCTGTATGACCTCCATTCAGACGTGAGCGTGTTGGACATCGCGAATCCGCCAAACCCCGTCGCCGTCGGCCACATTTCCGGCAATTGGCAGTATGTAACTGCCCTTGGACAGTCGGTCTATTTATTCGCAGGAGGCGGCGTGACCATGTACAACGTCCCCGACCCTGCGAACCCAAGAGAGATGGGGACTGGTGGGCCGGTTTCTTGCGGTTATGCCGGCGCGGTGTCTGGCAATTATGCCTATGTGGCTGGCTGCTATAGTGGCTTGTTGGTTTATGACCTTTCTGAACCATTGAACTTTAAGCAAGCGGGAGAAGAGAGCGGTGGCGTCTTCGCATTCGCAGTCGATGCAGCAGTGGCGGGGAAGTTCGCCTATCTGGCTTCCTACACGAATGCACTTCGAATTTTCAATGTTTCCAACCCGACCAACCCCATCCTCGTGTCCATGCCAAGTGCGTATGGCAATAGCGTAGCGCTTTCTGGCAATTACGCCTATGTGGCGGGAAGCGGAGGAGCCAGCATAGCAGGTTGGCCAGCTAATTTGTTCGTCGTCGATGTCTCCAACCCTACAAATGCGACTGTCGTTGCCTCCAGCCCTATCGAAGGTTTTGTTGATTTTTATGATCGAGCGCATCGGCTGGAAGTATCAGGCTCCAATGCTTATATGGCCACTGACAACGGGCTGGCTGTCTTCTCGCTCGGGGTGCCAGCACCGCCTCAGCTTGGCATCAACCTGTCCAGCACCAATACCGTGCTGGTCTGCTGGCCAGCACCAAACCCGGCCTTTGCGGTGCAAGAAAATCCTGACCTGAACCCCGCCCACTGGACCACGCTAACCAACACGTCGTTTGTGGTCGGCTCACAAAACCAAGTGACGCTTCCCAATCCGCCGGGGACCATGTTTTATCGGCTGGCGGCGCAGTAGTGGCAATGGCCTGGAGTGCCAGCCTCCTTGCCCGTCAAACCGCGGTACCTCCCGTTTCACGAATTCGGTTCATACTCCTTATGTCCAGGCCACCCGCAGCACGCCCGGGAGCTGGCTGAGATCGTTGACAAGACGATCCGGGGCCTCGAATCGATCCGAGCGTTTCAGCTTCAAATCGCAGGTTATCGTCTTTTGCTTCTTCTCGAGGTCGTAGTTCAGTTTCAGGGTCTGGACAAGCGGCCCTAGGGATTCGATTTTGGTTCTGAGCGCCTGGTCCGCCGGCCCTTCGAGCGTCGCGCTGATTGTCAGAGTGGCGTACCAGTCAGCTTGCGCGTACCGCTCGACGCGCGGCAGAATGAATAAAGTAACCATCGCCAGCCCGACACCCAATAAAGCCAAATCATACATGCCGCTGCCAAAGGCGAGCCCCAGCACCGTGACAAACCACAGGCTGGCTGCTGTGGTCACACCCCGGATGATGTTCTCGTGACGCAGGATGGCGCCGGCCCCCAAAAAACCAATCCCGGTCAGGACGCCCGCCCCCAGCCGCGCCGGGTCCGAGCGAACGGTGCCGGCGGGGTTGACCGAGACGCTTTGGACGAAAAGGATTTCAGAAACAATCATCGCCACCGCGGCGGCTACACAGGCAAGGATGTTCGTCCTCAATCCGGCGGGGCGCCCGTGGCATTCGCGCTCCCAGCCGATGGCAAACCCAGCCCCAAATGCCAACACAACCCGCAGGAGCATCTCCGGAAAGCCGATGTGCGACATGACTGAATATAATCAACGCGGAAAGAAATCCAAATGGAGGGTGGCCCGCACACGACTGTCTGGCGTGAAGGTAACGCGCTTATGCTCCACGACGAATTGGCTCTTCCCGGCCAGCGCGGCGGCCTCGAGGGCCTCCCAGCCGGTTAAATTCCAGGCGGCGAAGCTGTGCCGGTAAAAGTGCCAGGATTGGTCCAGGGAATGACTCCAGGGCCGGATGTCCACCCGGAGCGTCCATCGAAGGGAAGGTTGCAGCCAGTCCCAATCGGCATCCCGGGCGACAAGGTGAGGCAGGAAGCGGCAGGATTTGAGCCGGATGACCGTTGGCGCATCGCGAACGGTTATCGCAGGGTCGAGCGGGTCTTCATCAGTATGAAGCAAAAGAAAAGGAGGCTGAAAGGTGGACCGAATAAAGGTTTGGTTGGTGAGCGCCTCGACGGCATCCAGCAAAGACGGCGAGGCGTTTGTCAGGATCGCCCGGGCCCGTCGAAAAAGGTAAAACTCGTCGGTAGCGCCAGGCATGAAAATGAGGGCCTTAACGAACTGGTTGGATTGAAAGGAGGCCAGCATGAGCGGGACACAATTGGTCAAGTCCAGGCAATGAACGGGGGGTCTTAGCGGCATAGCGTCCAGCGCTTCCGGCCAGGATTGGGCAGCGCCCAGGCTGTTGGCGAGCAACTCGAACGAAAGCGCCGCAGCCAATCCAAGGTGTTGCATGATTCAAAATGAAAGCCGGACGAGCCGTTCCTGCACCTGAGCGCGCCACCGCGCCGCATAACCAAACAATTGCGACAGCTCTTCCAGGCGGAGCAGCGCGGTTTGCTTTGTGGACGGAGTCTGGTCCGTGTTCCACTGGGCGTCCAGCGATTTCAACTGGGCAACCAGTTCTTCGCGCCAAGCCTCGAGTTGCTTTCCAAGCGAGCCGAGTTTGTCCACCCATTCCTGGCCGCGCTCGAACATCTGTGCCAGGAGCAGCGGTGAGGTGGTGGCGGCTTTTTCGGCCAGGAATCCGTCTGCTTCGCGGCACAGGCGGCTGACCTCCATGAAGCGGTCCATCAGCTCCGCGGGAATCTGTTGAACCCGGCGGGGTTTCTTCCCAAGCTCGAGTTCCAGCAAATGCACCAGCCGTTCCCGGGGTTCTCGCAGCCGGTTGTAAGCCGCATTGAGCTCTGTGTAACCTTGCTGAGCTGCTCGCTTCTCATTGTCTGTCGCCTGGTGGAGGCGGTCGGGATGCATGGCCGTCGAAAGTTCAATGAATTTGTGCTTAAGTGGCTCGGGGTCCAGCCAGGGACGCCGCGGTTGCTCCAGCAACTCAAAGCAATCGGTCACGTTTTCAGGCGCTGAAGCTCTCGCCGCAAGAGCAACTGGTGGCCGCATTGGGATTTTTCACTTTGAACCCGCCGTCGAGCGCATCCAGATAATCCAGCTCGCTGCCGGTGACATAGAGGGCGCTCTTGGGATCGACCACTACCCGCACGCCTGCCGTTTCAACCAGGATATCGCGATTAGCCGGTCCATCCTGCAAATCCATTTTGTATTGCAGCCCGGAACAGCCGCCGCCCACCACCGCCACGCGCAACACCCCGGCGGGCCGGCCTTGCTTCGATAGCAGTGAGCCGACTTTGGCGGCGGCGCTCGAAGTGAGTTTAATGAGCCGTTCGTCCCCCACCCGGAAGGCAGGGGCAGCGGTTGATTTGGCGGCAAGGTTTGCGATCATCGATTCGACAGGCAACGTAACTCGCCTAAAGGCCGCTATCAAGGAAGAGAATCCAGAGAATAGAGAATTAGAGAATTAGGGAATTAGGTGTCGGATTCAAGGCTCCTGTGAACTGGGGGATGGCTTGTCTGATGCGCCCCGAGCAGCCAGCGCGCGGCCCAGATTGGTGCGGGCCTCGCTGTTATCTGCTTTGAGCTCAAGCGCCCGTTCAAACTGATGAATGGCTTCTTCCATCTTCCCCTGGGAGGCCAGAGCGACGCCTGAATTGTTGTGGGCTTCGCTATCGTCCGGTTTGATCTCCAGCGCCCGCTCAAAATTATGAATGGCTTCCTCCCGCCTTCCCTGCAAGACCAGAGCGATTCCTAAATTGTTGTGGGCCACATAATCTCCCGGGGTGCAAGCCAGGCAGTGTGTCCACAGGGAAACACTGTCTTTCCAATAGGCCGTTTGAAGGTGGGCCGCAGCGGTGGCAATTCTCGCCGGTCTGTCAGCCCCCGGGTGTGGCTGGATTATCGTAAACACAAACACCATCGTCGTAGTTGACAAAACCGTAGTAAAGGGTCTGGCCGAAAACAGCCCAGATCGCCAAAGCCAGAAAGATGCAGATGGCCAAAGCGCCACGCTGACTGTCCCAGCGCGATTCGGCTGGGAATGCCCTGCCACTGGTGCCGGCAATAGGACCGGAAAGCCACGCCAACTCTGCTCCCTCGGAATGTCTGAGTTTAGAGCGCCGGCTCATGGGATTATCCAGCTAACGGTATTCAGACAGCCCTATTCGTCAATTCTGAAAAATGCCATTTAGGTGCGGGTTGAAACCTGAAGGCGGGAATCTTGCTGCGACCGGGAAATTCCTGGGTTGCACGGAGAACAACGGGTGCGAGGTTGGCGTAGCAGGAGAGGAATCCTTTGGGAATGTGAGTTTGCTGCAAGGAGGGACGTATGACTTGGAGCAAGACAGGCAAGGAAATCGAAAAGCTGCGAAACCGGGTGCGAGACAACCAGCATCGACTGGGAAGGCTGCTGGTCAAAATCGAATTGTTCGGCGCGAGTTGCGAGCAACGGCACGGCCAGATGGTCGATGATGCCAAAGATGGCTGGGATGCTATTGCAACCCCGCTTAGGCCGTTTCCAACCCGCGCATCGTTCCGGTAGCGGAGGCAAATTTATCCACTTCCAACTCCATTCGCTGGAGCATCGAAACGAACAGGTTCGGGAGCGGGTAATTATGGTCTGTGTCGAACATGAGGTGCTGGCCATGTTTGAACCCGCCACCGGCAAAGATAGTGGGCAGGTTGGTGGTCACATGGGTGTCGGCGTTGCCCAGATTTGTCCCATAAAGAATCATCGTCCGATCCAGCAGGGTTTCATCCTCCTCATGCGCAGCTTTTAATTCTCCGAACAAATTCCCCAGCAGCTTCATGTGCCAATGGTCAATGGCCTTGAGTTGGGCGAGTTTCGCCTCGGACCTGCCGTGATGAGACAGGTTATGGTAGCCATCGGTAATTTTTATGTCCTCAATCTCGATGGCCGGCGAGTTGACGCTATCGAGCAAAAGGGCCACCGACCGGGTCGAATCCGTTTCAAAGCCAAGCCGCGCCATGTCATACATCAGCTTAACTTTCTCCATGTACTCTCGAGGGCTTTCAGGGTCCAGCGGCACAGGCACATTCACCTTGGGTTTGGGCCTGTGCTCCCACTCCCGCGACATGCTCATGCGTTTCTCCAATTCGCGCACGCTGGTGAAATACTGGTCGAGCCGGTCGCGGTCGCGCGCCCCCACATCCCGCTGCAGGGCCTTTGCCTGGTCCGCCACCGCATCCAGGATGCTTTGGCCTAATTCCAACCGGCGCACCTGGGCGTCCGTTTCATCCTTTGTTCCTTGGATGAACATTCGTTTGAACACGTCAGAGGCTTTTTCTTCACAGGGAATGAGCACTCCGGAGCTGGTCCACGCCAGGCTGCGGGCGCCCTGCTGCACGTTGACGCCCAAATTGAGCGAGGGGAACCGGGTCAGATGCCCGATGCGCTCAGCGATGAATTGGTCCAGCGAAATCGTATTGCGAAACCCGCCCCGCCCCGGGTGCGGCGCCGCTGTTAGAAAACAGTTGTCGGCAGGATGCCCCCCGTCCACGTCCGGGTGTGAGACTCCGCTGAATACTGTAAAATCATTCCGGTACTCGGACAGCAACTCAAGGTATGGCGAGAGTTTGTAATCCCTTCCTGGGTCTTTGGGAAAAAACTCGGTGGGCAGCAGGCCCAAATTGTTGCAGATGGCAAGCATTCGACGCGGCTTGGCCCCCGGGCCGTCCGCCGCTGCCGGCGCAGAAGCGAAAGCGGGAAGCATCGCGTCCAGCAGAGGCAGCGCCAGCATGATGCCGGTTCCTCTGAGAAAGCGCCGCCGCGAGAGGGCGCCTTGCGTTGAAACAAAAGGGCTGTTCATGGTCCGTTTGGTTGCTTGCTCTTTCATAGACGTCTGGTTCGGGTCATTTATTTAAGAAGAGATCGCTCTGGACGATTTCATGGATCAGGCTCCGCACACCGTATCCTCCGGCCAGGGTATGCTGCAACATCCTGGCAATCTGCGGGCGGTCCGAGAACTGGATGCCAGCCCCGGTAGCATAAATTGCCAATTGCTGCGCCATATTGCGGGCCAATAGCTGCCGGTTCTGAAGCAATTCCTGCTTGAGTTGCACGACGTCTTGGAACTTCCGGCCATCCGGCAACTCACCACTCGGGTCCACAGCCGGCCCCAATCCGAAATGAAAACGCAGTCCATTATGCCCGATGCCCTTGACCGGCTCGCCTCCGCCGATGGCCCGGTAGCGTTCGCGCCAGCCGCCCATGACATCGAAGCTTTCCAGGGCGAATCCGGGCGGGTCGAAGTTTCGGTGGCATGCGGCGCACGTTTCCTGAGAGCGATGTTTGGCCAATTGCTCACGGATGGTGGTGGCGCCGCGAGTATCGGGTTCGAGGGCCGGCACCCCGGGCGGCGGCGGCGGCGGCGGTTCGCCTAAAATCCGGGACATAATCCAGGCGCCGCGCTTAACCGGTGAAGTCGTCGTGCCATTAGCCGTCACCTTTAGCACGCTGGCTTGCGTCAGCAGACCGCCCCGCACACATCCTTTCGGCAATGGCACACGCCGCAGCGCCACTCCCTCGATGCCGTTAATGCCGTAGTGCCGGGCCAGCCGCTCGTTGAGCACTGCAAAATCCGAAGCGACGATATTGGTTACGCCAAGGTTGCGTTTCACCAACTCGCTAAAGAACAGTTGCGTCTCGCCGATCATCGACTCGACCAGTAAATCGTCCAATTGATATTCCGGGTAAAGTTCGGCATCGGGTGCAACCCCCTCGATGAATCGCAGGTCGAGCCAGTAATCCAGGAAGGCCTCCACGAACCGGAAGGAGCGCGGGTCGTTCAGCAGCCGGTCCGTCTCCTCCCGAAGCACTTTGGGCCGATGCAACTGCCGGCTCTCAGCCAGCCGGCGCAATTCGAGGTCCGGATCTGAATTCCACAGGAAATAAGAAAGCCGCTCGGCCAGCGCCAGATCATCCAGCCGCCCCGGCTTTTGACTGAAGTACAGAAAATCCGGAGAACTCAAAACGGCGGTGTAACCGGCAAGCATCGATTCGGTGAAGCTCTGGCCCGATTGCAGCGCATAGTGGATAACCGACAGAAAAAGCTTCACGTCTTGCTCCTGGACTGGCCTGCGATAAGCCGCTTGCATAAACCCCCGCAAGAGCCGCTCGGCATCGCTCTGCGGATTCTTTGAGATAACCTCGACGGTGCCGTTGGCCCTGCGGCGCCCGCCTCCAGAAGGCGCGACGCGATCTTTCATCGGCAAATCGCCAAACATTAGCCGATGACCAGCCGGCGGCCATTGCTCGATGAGCGGCCCTTCGACTTCCATCCAACGGAACGCCAGCCCGGGCATCCCATCCGGGCCGGCCAGCGGGTTCTGAAAATCCGGCGGACGCGATCGAAAAAAACGGGCGGCATCGGGCCGGATGGTTTCGCCGGCTAATAAATAGACCTCCAGCTCGCGTGTTGCGGGCTCAGGGTCCACATCGAAGCTGCCTAATTCTCGCAACAGGCGCGGCGGGGTATCGGCGTAAATTGTTACCGGCTCGGGGCGGCGCCCAGGGGAGGCTGCCTTGTACTGCGGGTCCATCCAAATGCTGTACGCGCAGAATCTGAGCCGGTATTTGCCCGAAACCGGCGCGCGAAATCTGTTGAAGCGAATCTCGGTCGGTTCATAAGTGCTGACCACAACGGCCAGGGCCTCCTGCTCGCGCCGTTGCGGGTCAGGCGCTCCCCGCTCAGGAGACTTCATCGCCATTAAATTCGTTTGCAATTCGTAACCCACCAGCGGGAATGTCCTCCTGTTCAAGGGGCCTTCGAGCTTGATGGCGCCAAAAAATGCCCCCTGGTCCCACGTGTAATAACGGTTCGTTGTGGTTTGCGGCAAGGTGGCTTGCGGCGCCATGGCAGACCGCAAGGCAAACTCGGCCGCGCTCAAATAACGCGCCATTTGGACGTGCGAAACATCCAGGGCATCGCCGACTTTGTTGAATCCGAAGGCCTCACTGTCCTCGGGCAGAAATGATTTCACTTCAAGATACGGCAGCGACAACAAATCCCGCAGGGTATCCTCGTATTCGTAGCGGTTGAGACGCCGCTGGGTGGCCCTGCCCTCTCTCGCGATGCGCTGACGGTCGGCTGCCAGCAGCGCCGACGCCAATACATTGGTAAACCCCTTCAGCTCCGCGAAAGCCGGTCGGGGCTTCTTCCTGGGAGGCATTTCTCCAAGGCTTACCTTATCATGCACTTTCACCCACTTCGCAAAAGTGGCCGGGTCATTGAGGGTGAAACTCAGGGCGCTGAGGTCCAGCCCGCCTTTTTTGAGGTCCGGGTCGTGGCATTCCACGCAATGCGACTCAACAAAGGCGCGAACGTCCTTCGGAACGGTCTGCCCCCGCAGCATGAAGGCAAAGAAAAGAACGATGGAGGAGGCAAGCCGCACTGGCTGGAATCGTGTCATTCGAGTTTAGACAATAGAATGAACACCATTCAACAGCCTGTTGCAAGCGCTTCGGCAAAAGGCGCAACTCTCAATGCATCAGGTTCCGCAGCAGGAACGCATACGCATCCGCCGTCTCGTCGATGTGCTGGCTGGTGGTGGGCCCGCCGCCATGGCCGGCCGACAACTCGACGTGGAGGAGGATGGGCGCGGGTCCGGCCTGGGCGGCTTGCAAGGCTGCCGCAAACTTAAACGAATGAGCGGGCATGACGCGGGTATCATGGTCGCCTGTGAAGATCATTGTGGCTGGGTAACGAGCCCCGGGCCGCACATTGTGGTAAGGTGAGTACGCATAAAGTGCTTTGAAATCCTGCGGGTTTTGCGGCGAGCCAAAATCGCCTTCCCAGCCTGCGCCTTGGCCGAATTGATTGAACCGCAGCATATCCATGACGCCAACGTAGGCCAGGGCGGCGCCGAAAAGGTCTGGCCGCTGTGTCACGCAGGCGCCGACCAGCAGGCCGCCATTCGACCCGCCCATGATCGCCAGGCGCGGCGTCGAGGTGTAGCGCTGGGCAATGAGCCATTCGGCTCCGGCGATGAAGTCGTCGAAGACCGTCTGCTTATGCTCGCGGGTGCCTTGCTTGTGCCAGGATTCGCCGTACTCCCCTCCACCGCGGATATTGCCAATCGCAAAGACCCCGCCGCGCTCAAGCCAGGCCATGCGGGCGGGGTTAAAGGTGGGCAGGATGGAAATGCCGAATCCGCCATAGCCATAGAGCAGAGTGGGGTTGGAGCCATTGCGTTTTAGTCCCTTTTTCGAGACGACGTACATCGGGATGCGTGTGCCGTCCTTCGCCGGATAAAAGACCTGTTTCATCTCGAGTTGCGCCAGGTCGAACGCCACTTTGGGCGCCCGATAAACCGTGCTCACGCTAGTCTGCAGATCGAGCCGGAAGATAGTAGGCGGCGTAACTAAATCGCTGTAGAGATAAAACGTCTCGTTGTCCTCAGGCTCGCCAGCAAAACCCGAAGCCGCCCCCAAACCCGGGAGTCCGACCTCGCGCCGCAAGCGCCCATCGAGACCGTAGATTGTCACTCGGCTATGCGCATCGTGCAGAGTGCGGACAATCAGTTCGTGATTCACCAGCGTCACGCTGCCATAGGCCAAGTCCATCGAATCGGGACCCTGTGGTACAATTTCCTTCCACGAGGACCGGTCCGCGGCTTTTGGCTCGATAGCGATGACCCGCCCGCGCGGGGCATCAAGTGTTGTTTGGAAATTGAGCAGACCCTCATCATAACCGGCGTAGAAATAACCGGCGTTAAAACCCTCAACCAGCGGCGTCACATCGGAGTTGGTCGAACTGATTTCCGCGACGTAAATACTCTCCAGCCCCTTATCTCCGACCTCGCCTTCTCCCGCCAGGAGCACCAGGAAGCGGCCATCGGGCGTCAGGCGCGGGTCGAATTGCCAATCCGGATGGTCTGGGCGCTCATAAATTTTCCGGTCCGACGCAGCCGGCGTGCCCAAGGCGTGGTAATAAACGGCATCATTCAAATCGCGCGCGCTGAGTTCCTGACCCGGCTGCGGGGCCGGAAACGCGCTGTAGTACAGGCCCTTGCCATCCAGGGAAAAGGCCGGCCAGTAATATTTGGTCCAACGCACCACGTCGGGCAAGTCCTTGCCGCTGGGCAGGTCGCGGATTCGCCAATCCGTCCAATCTGAGCCGCCCTGTGAAACGCCGTAAGCCAGGAGAGTGCCATCGTGGCTGGCGACGTAGCCCACCACAGCGAGGCTGCCATTGGTAGAAAGAAGGTTCGGATCGAGCACCTTCTTTGGGGCGCCGGTCAGGCCATCGGCCGAATAGAGCGGGCTTTGCTCCTGAAGGCCGCGGTTATACGTGTAAAAATAACGTCCGGCTTTTTGAAAGGGGATTCCATACTTCTCGAAATTCAGCAACGTTGTCAACCGTTGCTTGAGCTCCGCGCGAGCAGGCATTCGGCGCAAATAAGAATCGGTGAGCTTGGCTTCGGCGGCCACCCAGGCGCGCGTTTCAGACGAATCTAACTGCTCGAGCCAGCGATACGGATCGGCAACCTTTACGCCATGGTAATCGTCCACAGCACTGTCCTTTCTGGCGGAGGGGTAGGCTAACTTGGGTCCTTCAGCCGGCGCCCAGGGTGTGTCATTGGCAGGTGTTTGGGGGATAGGGGAGCAGGCCGCAACCATGCACAACAGGGCCGTTCCGCTTTTTGCGGCTCGGCTCAATAAGGGCGCGCAGTGTGTCTTCAATTAATCCCGGGATCCCGGGAACTGGGGCGCCGAAAAACTACCATAGGACCTTCGTCTTCGGCGAGGCAGAAGTGATTCGGATTGGCACCGCACCGGTGGTATCGCCGAGGCTTTTCAAGCGCAAATAATTGTTTGAATAAAGGGTGTTACTTCTGCAGCCGGAAAAACTGGGATTCGCTGGGAGCAACCACGATAACGCTCACTCCGGTTGCGTTGGTGCTGAGAGCAAGACCGGAGGGCGCCCACCCCGCTGGACTGATCGAGCTGGACTGGTCCAATTGAAAATCCTGCGCAAACAACGGCCAGTTCAACACGACATTGGAGCCCGTGACCGAGGCAGCCAGCATCGGCCGCGGAACCGGATCGTAGGGCCCGATGGGGCTGCTGGTGCTGGTGCTTTCGAACGAGCCCAGATCCCGAGCGGCTGAGCGAATCCGCCAAAAACGATTGGTAATCTCGTTGCGAAAGTACTCTTTGCCGGGCAGGCCATACACCGAGGGGCTGGCCGCGCCGATGCAGGCGCTTCGTGTGCTCAGGGTGTAGTCCTTCGTTGCCGCGTTGCGAAATCCGGGCGCGGCGGATTGAATGGAACCGCTTAACATCCCGGGCGCCGCGTTGGTCTGCAGCCAATTGTTCTGGCCTGATAGTGAAGCGAAGCCGGCGTTCTCAATCAAATACGGCTGGGTTGTGCCGAAAAGGATATTGTCGGACTCCTCCACATTCATCCGGGTTTTGTCGGCATTGGACAAGTGAACGAAGGCGGCGTTGCCGCCGTTGCCGATGAATGTGTTGTACGCGGCCCGCAAAGAAAGAGTCAGGTTTGTGACACTGCTATTGTCGTTGTAGAGGGCGATGACCTGGCCATGATTGCTCGGCGCCGCCGCCTGGAGGATGACATTGCCACGCAGGGTCATCGCCTGGCTGTAAGGACCCGCGCCGGTAAAATCATCGTCGGTCATCAAATCGCCCTCGTAATTCTTTGCCCGGGCGAACCAGTTATACTCGAGGGTCACGTTTCGCGAGCGGATATGGAAATTCTCGGCCTGAACGCTGTCGTGAACGTAGCAGTAACGCATCGTGAATGTCCCTCCATAGATATAAAGGTTATGGGTGGGAGAACTGGCGCTCGCATTGGTGTTACCATTGGCGTAAATCTCGCAAAATTCGACCGTCAAAGCGCTGTCCTGGCTGCCGCCTGTTATCCCGTTGTCATTCTGTGTGAAAACACAATCCTTCACATAAATATTGGTGCTGCCGTAGTAATAGCGGATGCCGGCGGAATTGAACGATGCCGTGCGGCAATTGCGAAAAACGATTCCTGAAATCGAGTAATTCTTCGCCCCGCTGAACTGCCATCCGCCCCGGCCACGGTCTCCCGCTGTGTAACTGCCAGGGGCATTTTCAACGAGGGTGGTTCCGAAGTCCCACACTGGCGGGTTGGCCGGGTCCTGCGCCTGGATGACAATGGGATTGGTGGGGGTGGCCTGCTGGGTCAAATAGACGCGGAAAGCGTAAGACCCCGGGGCAATGAGAACCTGGTCGCCTGGATGCGCCGCCTCGATCTTCGAATAATTGTCTCCTGGTTGGACATTGATGACTGCTCCGCGAGCCAGGCAGCCGGTGAAAAGCAACAAAAGGAGAGGCAATGCGCGCGGGATCAATCGGTGCCTTTTCGATGCGCTAAGGCCTCGTCACTGCTGCCGGCAACCTCGACGACCAGTTCCGGCCCGCCTTGAAGATAACCCTTCGCATCCAGGCGCGTTTGGCCTCCCCGCTCGGTTACGATGCGCAGGAGACCGTCCGGTTGGGGTACGTCATCGACACCGAGACGTATGGTGGTGTTAGTTGACGACTCTACCCCCGGAGTGGCGATGGCATAGGTGCCGAGCCAGGTTTGGATCAAACTATCGGGCTTTCCATGCCTATCGTGTCGCACAGGCGATGCCATATAAACGATGCCATTGACCAATTCGGCCTTTCTCACCTCCGGCATGCCCTCGTAGCGGCGCAGGAACTCGGCAGCGCTCAGATGCGCGCCATTTTCGAGCGGCTCGGGGGGCTCATTGTCCTGCCGGCCCGCTTGGGATAAAGTCGCGCTCTGGCTCATGCCAGGAACTTACGGCATGAGGTGTTCATATCCAACTCGAATCTATTCCGAAAGCCGCTTCCAGGCTCTTACACCAGCGGTTGCCGGTGCTTCAGTTCGGCGTATCCGGGCTGGGGTACCAGTGGAATTTGCGCTCGACCGCCCATTCGGATTTGGCGTTGTTCGATACGGTGGCGTCGAACTTAAAATCATTGGTCCGCCCGCTGCGCACGCCGCCGTCGCACATGGCCATGTTTCCGCGCTGATCGTGGCGCGCCACCGAGTATTGGCTGGTGACATTAGACTGGGCGACATTGTCGTTCTCTTTAGAGTTCGGGTCGGTTTCGCCGATGAGGATGGTTTCGGCCGGTTTCAGGACCTGGCTGATTTTGGTCTGGCCTACACCGCCTGGCCGGGTGGCTTTGTTAATGCAGAGGCGTCCATTTTCGCCGTACATGAAGAATGCCTTTTTGACAGTCGGCGGGTTCTCAAAGCCGTTGGCGGGGTCCGGCGGGGCGCAGGTGGGACAGGCAAAGAGCGACTGGCTTGCGGGCACCGGAGAAGCGATTGGATTGGCGAGGTAGAGATTGGTTAGGGGCGGCTGCTTCATGGTAGGCGGGATTGCGTTGTACCAGGCATCCACATTAATTCGATCGGTGATCGGCACCACGACATCCCCTTCCTCAGGGACTTTGTCCCCGGCATCATCCGCGTACATTTTAAAGGCCAATCCCCACTGTTTTAATTTGCTGACGCACGCGGTAGCCTGGGCCTTTGTTTTGGCCTTGGAAATGACCGGCAAGAGCAACGCCGCCAGTATTGCAATGATGGCAATGACGACCAGCAGTTCGATTAACGTGAAGGCGTGAAGGACACTGTGGCATCCTTGCTTCCTGAAAAGAGGAACAGGCTTGCCGATGAGACACGTCTTGGCCAGATAACGCATAGGTTTCCCTTTGGGAAAAAAAGCATAACACATCTCACTAGTAAATCAAGAAAATGTGACAGACCCACCCCCCAGGGTTCAAACCTCCAGCAGAAATTCACCCCCTAAAAGTGGTGGAGGATTGGCGCAGTCCACGACGCTTCGCAGGACCGGTACGCAAAGATGCGCCTGGCCTTTTCGGCTTGACGTGTTCCAGGCGCCTGTTAAACGTTTCAGCATTGTTCCGCAGCGGCGGGACAAGGATGGCTTCCCATCACACTTGGGGAAGGGCTTTTTCCTTTGAGCGTACGATTTTGGCGATAGAAGGCATGAAAAACTTGTTATTGGCAGCGGCGCTGGCCCCTCAGTTCCAATTCAAGGGCTCGAGCAAAAAATTGCTTCTGGCCCTCCTGCCCATTTTGGCAGTTGTTGTGGGTTATTTTTGTTGGGAGTACTACAAGGAATGGAAGATCAAACGCTTTTACGCTTCCAAGCCTTGGAAGGGACGCAAGGAGTAGGCGTAACCGGAGGATTCTGAAGTCCAAAGCCGACAACCATGCAGTTCGGGCCTCAATGGAGAGCCCGCCCGGCTAAATCTTCACCTTGAACCCCTCACCTTTTTTCAACGATAAGGCAAAGGCCGCGAGCAATTCGGGGATTTTCTCCAGGTCCGCCAGGCTGACGACCTCGACGGGCGAATGCATGTAGCGGTTGGGCAGGCTGATGAGGGCGCTGGCTATCCCACCGCGCGTCCAGAAGATCGCATCGGTATCGGTCCCGCTGCTGGCGGACATCGCCTCGTGTTGCAACGCTATCTTCTTGCTCCTGGCGGCCTGTTCGATGCGGGCAACGACTTCGGGATGATTGCAGCCGCCATGCGTAATGGCGGGGCCTCTTCCCACTTTCACATCTCCGTGCTGCGGTTTGTTGACCGTAGGGTAATCGGTCGCATGGGTAACATCCACCACCAGCGCAATGTCCGGCTTGAGCGAGTAGGCTATCTGCCGCGCGCCCAATAGACCCACTTCCTCCTGCACGTTGGAAACAGCGCAGACCTCTGCCTGCAATTTGCGCTTGGATTCACGTAATAACCTCAGCGCCTCCGCCACGGCAAAGGTCCCAACCCGATTATCAAACGCGCGAGCGACCGCCAAATCATTGCGCAACAGGTCAAATTCGTCCGCCAGGGTAATTGGGTCCCCGACTCGCACCAGTTTCTCTGCTTCTTTTCGACTGCTGGCGCCGATATCGATGAACAGCTCGTGTATTTTGGGTGGTTTGGCGTCCTTTTCCTCTCGCATCAGATGAGGAGCGACATTGCCGACCACGCCCTTGAGCGGCCCGGTGCGGGTGTGGATCAACACGCGCTGGGCCTTGGTGATCGCCGCGTCCACACCACCCATCTTTCGCACATAAACAAAACCCTCGTCATTGATAAAATTAACAGCCATGGCGATTTCATCGGCGTGGCCTGACAGCATCAGGCGCGGGGCCCCGCCCTTATTGAGCACAGCCACGCAGTTGCCATAAGTATCAGAGAAGGTCTCATCGGCAAACTCGCGGGCGTAATCGAGCCAAACCCGTTGCCCGCGCGCCTCGTGGCCCACAGGACTGGGCGTATTGACCAGTCTTCTCAGAAAATCAAGTGATGGTTCGCGCATGGATTCGAACGCTAAGAAAATCAGGGCGGTCGTCAATGTCAAATTTGCCAGACAAGCGCCTCGACAGGGCGGCAGGGCTTTGTTAGCAAACAGGGCGTGCGTTCGAGCCTCGTCAAAAGCGCCACGCGCATCGTGGTCAAGCTGGGTACCGGTGTTCTGACCGACAGCCGGAAGGCGCCGGACCTGGCCCAAATGGAGCAGTTGGCGGGTCAAATCGCCGACCAGCGAAAAGCAGGCAAAGAAATCGTGCTCGTCTCCTCGGGGGCCGTGGGTTCGGGGATGGGATTGCTGGGCTACGCGAAAAGGCCCTCGGAGTTGGCCGAACTCCAGGCCTGCGCCGCGGTGGGCCAATCCCGATTGATGGCCACTTATGAAAAGCTCTTTGCCGCCTTTGGGCTGGCAGTTGCTCAAATCCTTCTGACCCATGAAGACCTCGAACATCATGAAAGGCACCTCAACGCGCGCAATACCCTGGTCAGTTTGTTGCGCCACGGGGTCATCCCTATCGTCAATGAGAACGATGTCGTTTCCTTTACTGAATTGAAATTCGGCGACAACGATAAACTTTCGGCGCTGGTTGCCTCGTTGCTCCCTGCCGACCTGCTGGTCATTCTAACCACCGTGGACGGCCTGATGGAGAATTTCGGTGGGACTAATCCTCGAGTGCTTCATCTCGTTGAAAAAATCGACAGCAAGATCGAGAGAATAGCCGGAGGCACTGACAGCGCAACGGCTGTGGGCGGAATGGCGTCCAAAATCCAGGCTGCCAAAATTGCCGTGCGCTCGGGCATCCCGCTGGTTATTGCATCAGGAAAGAAGAAACAGGCTCTGGCTCGGGCACTGGCCGGCCAGGAGGAGGGCACGCTTTTCCTGCCGCATCCCACCGGCCTGCAAGGGCGCAAACGGTGGATAGCCTTTTTCCACTATCCCAAAGGCGCCTTGTTTGTTGATGCCGGCGCAAAGAAGGCCCTGCGCGAAAATGGCAAGAGCCTCCTCCCTCCCGGCATTGCGCGATGCGAGGGGGAATTCAACGCCGGAGAGGTGGTGCGCATCTGCGACTCCGACGGCACAGAGTTTGCCCGGGGAATAGCCGGGTTCGATTCCGAGCAGATCGAAGCCGGCGGACTGAAACGAGTCGAGGTGGTGCACCGGGATAATCTGGTGATACTGTGAAGAAACCGAAAGGAGGACCGATGGGAAAGCGGATGAATAGCGTGGAATCAAAACGTGCTCGGAAATACACACTTCCCGCTGCAAGGCACAAACAGGAGGCCAGCGCCCTCGACGACCTGCTGCGCATCATGGCGCGATTGCGCGCCCCTGCCGGTTGTCCCTGGGACCGAGAGCAGGACCACCACACCCTGCGCTGGCACGCCGTCGAGGAGGCCTATGAACTCATCGACGCCATCGAATCCCGCGATGATCACGAACTCGAAGAGGAGTTGGGCGATTTGCTTCTGCAAGTTGTGTTCCATTGCCAACTGGCCCGGGAACGGGGCGCTTTTGATTTTGAAAACGTCACGCGGCACATTGCTGACAAATTAGTCCGGCGCCATCCGCATGTATTTGGCGATGCCCAGGTCAAGGATGTGGATGAAGTCTGGGCCAATTGGGACAAGATCAAACGTGCCGAGAAGCACGGGACGGTTCGCGCGCGGCCTTCGGTTCTCGATGGAATCCCCAAACATCTTCCTGCTCTGATGCGGGCTGAAAAGCTGGTGAAGAAGGCGCGCCGGGCCAATCTGGCGCCTGCGGCACCCGTAGCCAACCGTTCTCGGCGCCGGTTAGCCAACGAGCTGTTCGAGTTGGTCACCTGCGCCCAATCCAAAGGCTGGTCAGCAGAGGACCTGTTGCGTTCTGAAACGGAACGCCGCGAGCGCGCCTGGCGCAAAGTGGAATCCGCCAGATTATCCAATCCGCAACGCTGATCATTGAGCGCTCGCAGCGTCTTGGACTGCGGTAGTCCTCTTAGTCCTTTACCGCTTTTGGTATGGTCTCATGGCTCATGAGTCCCAGCTCTATTGTCCTATGATCCGGTAAAATCCCGCGGCGTTGCTGGGGGTTAAGACCAAATTGGTTGCGCTGAACATCGTCAGGATGGTTTGCCAATTCGGATTATCCAGGTTGGTAGCCATCTGGATGCTATAAGGTCCAATCCCTCCGTTCCAGCTCAGCAACAGATTCGTGGTTTCGAGGGAAAAGGCGGCATTGATCGGCGGCCCCGGATTAACCGCAATGTCGAGAGTGGCGGTGCTGCTCAATCCGCCAGGGTCCGTGGCGCTCACCAGGAAAACATTGGTGCCGATGTCGGCTGAAAGTGGCGTGCCCGAAAGCGTCCCATTGGCGGCAACGCTGAGCCAACCGGGTCCATTAGCTTTGGCGAATGTGATGGCGTCGCCATTCGGGTCCGAGGCGTTCGTCGAAACCGTGCCTGAAATACCTTGGCCGGCATCCAAGGCCGGCTGGCTAAACGGATTCACAGACCAAACCGGGGGCCGATTCGTCGCCGCTTTGAAGTGGGCCTGCACCCGCGTCGCGCTCAGGGCGTAATTGTAAACCGCTACTTCTTCCATCGTCCCCACAAACTGCAGGTCATAAGCCGTTGCCGCTCCGGATTGCCGGGAACCGATGCTGGCTGGATTGACCGAGGCGAGCAAGCCGCTGCCGGCGGTGATTGTGCCGCTGGCGTTCGAGACGCCATCCACATAAAGAATGACTTTTGCGTTGATTTCGTCGCACACGCCCACCAGGTGGCGCCATTTGTTATTGGGGATAGCCGAGCCGTTGGCCAGATGCGCACCGCCCCCGGCATCTCGTACAAAAAACCGGAAACCATGATTGGCTGCGCCGCAGTCCAGGTTGAACTGTTCGCCTCCGGCCCCTGTGCCTTTAGTGACCAGCCCGTTGTCGTTATTCTGAGCCCCCCCGTTGACCCAGGCCTCGACTGAGAACGCGGCGTTGGCCGAAGTCGCGAAATCGATGGGGATGTTTGTGACGCAACTGTTGTACGAAGATAGTCCGCCGAATCGCGCGGCGGGGCGCGTATCGATCAAATTATCCCCAGGCTGGTTGAGCAGGACCCGGCTATAGACGCCATTCTTTCCGCCGACATAATCGTGGGCCACCGCTCCGCTGAGTTCATCCAGAGGCCAATAAGCAATCGGGTGGTCTGCCAGCACAGCCTGGGCCAAGGGATAAGTTGGCGCAGCCTGAACAACCAGAGACACCGGACTGCTGGTTACTGCGCCGAAGGCATTCGTCAGCACAACGCTGTAAATCCCTGAATTGATAGTTTGGACGGGCGTGAGTGCATAGCTGGCCGAGTTTGCGCCGGCAATTGCCGTTCCGTTGAAATTCCAGGAATACGCGAGCGGTTGTGCGGCATTGGCCGCCACAGTGAGCCGAAGAGTTTGACCGGCAAATAACGCCAGATTGGCGGGCGCAGGCTGCCGGGTAATCACCGGCGCTCTGAAGATGGTGAGCGTCGCGACGGCACTGGCCACAGCGTTATAGCTGTTGGTGACCACCGCGTAGTAGCTGCCGGCATTATTGGTAGTCAGGACGGGATTGAGCGCCAGGCTGGCACTGTTCTGACCACTCATCGTTGCGTACGTACCCGGGTATCCACTGGGGCTGAAGTACCACTGATAAGCCAATGCTGCCTCGCCCATGGCTGTCACAGCGAACGTCACGCCTTGCGAGGCCACGGTGTTGGTTATCGATTGCGGCTGCTGGGTGATGTTGACCTCGGCCGGCATGATGGCCCCGCTGACCGCCAGCACTGCTGTGTCCAAAGTGGTCCCACCCGTCGGTTTGGTGAATGTGATGGAGGCGACCGGTTGGTTGAGTCCCAGCGCCGCGAGGTTGACTGTCGTCTGATACAGGCTCGGATTGTAGGCGCCTGGGTTCTCGGTCGAAAAGGGATTCGTCCCGAGCTTGAGGCGGCCAAAACCCTCGAGGGCGACATTGCCAGTGGCATTGTACCAATCCTGCGCGTTGAGATTAAAGGACTGGCTTGAAGTGCCATCAGTGAAATGAACCACCAACGCGCCCAGGCTGCTTGAATTCGCATTAGCCGACGCGGCAAGAATCGCCAGTGAGTTAAAGGACTGCGGATTGGCCAGCGCAAGCGTTCCGGAGTTCGGGTAAGTGTAACCGAGCATCAGGGCGTTTGTAGCGCCGTATGGGCCGAACTGGAAGACGGTCATGTTATCAAGCAGACTCGTAAATGAACCGCTTTGGGGGAAACCCTGCCCCCCGCTGCCGCTGGCAACGCTGGAATTTGTGTTGAGGCCTGCTTGATAAAAACAATAGCCGTTTGCGATATCAAATCCAGTGGCCTGGGGATTGGCCGGCGTCGCGTTATTTGGAACGATGATACCGGCATTAAAACCGGTCATCATGAGCGGCCAGTTCGCCGAGGACACCACCAGCGTGAACAAGCGGCTTTGCACAATCCCGCTTGAAAGATTGGTGAACCAGACGTTGGCGTAGTAATTGCCGGCCACCATGTTGGTTGCCGTTGCCGTCTTCAGGGTCACTGTCACCACGCTCGCGGGCCCGCCTGCCGGAATCGTGCCGCCTGGTGAAGAGGCATTGAGCCAAACGGAGGTATTGCCAAGTGACCAATCCAACGAGGCCGTTCCGGTATTGGTTAGAGACAGGTCCAAGCTCACCGGGCGGAATGGGCTGCCATAAGGCGTGGCGGCGACAAACCCGATGCCGGGCGTAATCTGCAGCGGATCGTTGGGGCCCGCCAGGGCATTAATGAAGTTGGCTCCATTGGGAGTCCCCCAGCCGGTGCAAAGATCGTAGCCCGCAACGGCATAATAATTCGTCGGGCTTCCGGCATTGGTGTTCTGACCGGCAGTGATGTCGTGGAAGCTCGCGGCATAACCGGCGCTCCGGCCGAGCGAATAAATGACCGGGTTTAAAAAACCGAGAGGCGGTTTCCCATTGGCCGCCGCCTGCTGATTAACCAGGGCCATGAAACCGCCCCACAATGGCGAAGCGGCGCTGGTGCCGCCCACGGTCCCGCTCTGGCCGTTTTTAAAGACAAAATATATCATCGGTTCAGCCAGCATGGCCACATCGGGCAGGTTGCGCCGGGTAGTCGAGCCGTGGTTGGCGCTCATATTGAGCCCCTGCTGCCAGGTTGGAATCGCGTAAGCCGCGCTCCAACCGCCGCCGCTGCCGCCCCAGGCGCTCTCCGATTGCCATGGACCTCCCGCCCCGCTGGTTGTCAGCGAAGTGCCTCCCACCGAGGTGATGTTCGGATCGTCGGCCGGAGAGAAAATGGTTTGGGAAGAATTATACGCGCCACCGTCACCCGAGGCCACGAACAAGGTTTGGCCCTGGGCGGCGAACTCCAGAAAGATATTGTCCATTCCAGAGGGCGGAGGGCTGAATCCCCAGGAACAGCTCATCTGTTTGGCGAGGTTGTCGGTGGCCATCCGGTTAAAAATGTCGTACGCGCTGTTGCCTTCATAGACGACAATCACCGCCCCGGGGGCCATGCTCATCGCCATCTCAATATCGAGGGCTTCCTCCCCGTCATCGGCCCCAGGCGCAGGGACGCCGGTAAAGCCGTCCAGCAGGACATTCGTCACGATGATCGTGATGGGCAGGCCGGTTGCTTGCTCATATACAGGGATGTCATTTGAAAAGTACGGCCCGAATTGAAACAGGCCAATGACCTGCCCCACGCCAGTGAGTGAAACGCCCGGGGCGTAGGCGGCGCGGAAATCTCTTCCCAGGAAATCGCCGCCAGGCCCTGACCCTGTGGCGTTCGAGACAACCTGGTCCAACGGCGCTGGTTTGAGGTCCATCGGATGGGGCAGAACGAAATTATCCAGCCCGCTCACATCGAGGATCGGCACGCTAACCGGCACCGAAGGGTTCGCGTCCGGCGCATAAAAGGTCCGCGCTTCACTGGGGTGCTGGTAAACATTGAGCCGGATTCCGAAAGCCTTCTCGATATCGGCCACCGGCGCTGTGACATCGAGCACGAGCCGATTGGGATGCGTGGCCATCACGCTGAACCCATTGGTCCTGGCGAACTCGATGACCCTTTGGTAATCCGGCAAAGACGGGCCAAAACGCTCTGTA
Source organism: Verrucomicrobiia bacterium (assembly GCA_035946615.1). Classification (NCBI taxonomy): domain Bacteria; kingdom Pseudomonadati; phylum Verrucomicrobiota; class Verrucomicrobiia; species Verrucomicrobiia bacterium. Next base: position 12,815 of record DASYZB010000105.1, on the reverse strand, counting down.
AACTGCTCGGCAGTCAGGAATTGGCCATAACGCGGGCTGACTGGATTGTAAAGGTCTCGAAGGAAATTGGTAAGGCCCGCTTTGTCCCGCAGTGGCAAACCAAGAGCCAATTGTAATCGCTCCTGGCCAGCCAATGCCCGCTGGACCTTGAGCCTCGATACCGCCGGCGGCACATGCCCGGGCAGCACCTGCCGTTCCGGGCCGCCAGAGGCAAAAACCGCGAGGCTTGCCGCAACCAGAACAGCGCCAGATGCGCTTCTCCAACCGGGCATGTTGAACATCGGCAATTTATGGCAGGCGGTCGGAGAAGAGGGAAGCCTTAACTAGAGAAAGCAGAAAGCTGAAAGAAATTGCCGCCATCGCGCTCGTGCTCGTTGTTGGGGAGCCGTCCATTTTCAAAACATGCCCTTTTAGATATTTCCGCTTTCAGCTTTCTGCTTTCTGCTTTAACCAATGGACGATAATGACTCTTTACGACCTGATCCCCCGGGGCGAAGACCTCAGCAACAACATCCTGCTGAGCCGGTTTCTCGATTATACCCAGGGCAAGGGCCTCCAGCTCTATCCAGCCCAGGAATCCGCGATTCTCGAATTGTTCGAGGAAAAGAACGTCATCCTCAATACGCCGACCGGCTCGGGCAAATCGCTGGTGGCTGCCGCGCTGCATTTCAAGGCACTGACCCAGGGCAAGCGCTCGATTTATACCTGCCCTATCAAGGCGCTGGTGAATGAAAAATGGCTCGCTCTGTGCCGCGAATTCGGGCCCGAGAACGTCGGATTGAGCACGGGTGACGCCACGGTCAATCACGATGCGCCCATCTTATGTTGCACGGCTGAAATCCTGGCTAATATCGCTTTGCGCCAAGGTCCCACCGCCCAAGTGCAAGAAGTCATTATGGACGAGTTCCATTACTACGCCGATCGCGAGCGCGGGGTGGCTTGGCAAGTTCCTCTGCTTACCCTGCCCCAGGCGCGTTTTCTTCTAATGTCCGCCACGCTCGGAGACACGGCCTTTTTCGAGCAGGAACTGACCAAACTCAATGGACGGCCCACGGTAAGCGTCTCATCAACGCACCGTCCGGTCCCTCTCGACTTCGCCTATTCGGAGCTGCCGCTGGCGACAACGCTTGAAACGCTGGTTCGGGAACAAAAGGCGCCGGTGTATGTGGTACACTTCACCCAACTCGAAGCGGCCCAGAGCGCGCAGGATTTCACGAGCATTAATGTTTGCACGCGCGAGGAAAAAGCCGCTGTCGGCAACGCGCTGGAAAACTTCAAGTTCAGCAGCCCATACGGGCCGGAAATCCGCAAATGGCTCAAGCATGGGATAGGTCTCCATCATGCCGGGTTGTTGCCCAAGTACCGGGTGCTGGTCGAGCAATTGGCCCAAAAAGGACTGCTCAAAATTATTTGCGGCACCGACACGCTGGGAGTCGGGATTAACGTCCCGATTCGGACGGTTCTCTTCAGCCGGTTGTGCAAATATGACGGCGAGAAAACTGCCATCCTGAGCGCGCGCGATTTCCACCAGATAGCCGGGCGTGCCGGTCGCAAAGGATTCGACGAGCGGGGCTGGGTGGTAGCGCAGGCGCCGGAGCATGTGGTCGAAAACCTGAAGCTCGAACACAAAGCCGCCCGCGACGGCAAGAAGGCCGTCAAACGCAAGCCGCCTGAGTGGAATTTTGTCAATTGGGACAAAAACACGTTTGCGCGGTTGATGGCGGCACAACCGGAGCGACTGGCCTCGCGTTTCCAGGTTTCACATGGGATGTTGCTCAATGTATTGAGCCGCAAAGGCGACGGCTGCCGCGCGATGCAGACGCTCATCCGGGACTGCCACGAAACGCCGAAAGCCAAAAGGGCCCATCTCAAGCGGGCCTGGCAACTCTTCCGGTCACTGGTCGAGCGCAAAATCGTCGAGTTCATTCCGCGCACAGCCGAAGGGGCTTACCTGCGCGTCAATATCGAGTTGCAGGAAGACTTTTCCATGGACCGGACGCTCTCGCTCTACCTGCTGGAAACCTTGCCGCTGGTGGACCCGCAGGCGCCGGATTACCCGCTGGTCCTGCTGACGCTGGTGGAATCGATCGTCGAAGACCCGGACCTCATCCTGCGCAAACAACTGGATAAGGTTAAAGACCAGAAAATGGCGGAGATGAAAATGGCCGGCATCGAATACGACGAGCGAATCGAGGAGTTGGAAAAACTCGAATACCCCAAACCGAATCGTGAATTCATCTATTCCACCTTCAACGCCTTTGCGGACAAGCACCCCTGGGTTGGCCAGGAGAATATCCGGCCCAAATCCATTGCGCGCGAGATGTTCGAGAATTTCAGGTCCTTCTCGGATTACATTCGCGACTACGAACTGCAGCGGGCCGAGGGACTCCTGTTGCGCCACCTCAACGGGGTCTATAAAGTGTTGGCCCAAACTGTCCCCGACACCGCCAAGGGCGATACCGTCCGCGAAATGGAGATTTATCTGCGGACCATGATCCGGCAGGTGGATTCGAGCCTGCTGGATGAATGGGAGAAGATGCGGTACCCCAACTATCAACGCGCTGAGGAGAAAGAACTCCGCCCGCCGGGCGCGGAAGAAGCGGCCCCGGATGTCACGCGTGACACGAAGACATTCACGGCTGCGGTTCGGAATCGCATTTTCTCCTTCTTGCGTGGTTTAGTGAATGATGACGCCGGCCAAGCCCTCACTTATCTCAGCTCGGACCTGGATTGCGAAGGGCAACCCTGGACTGCCGGGCGTTTGCGCCAGGCCCTTGACGGCTATTACGCGGGGCATGAGCGGATTTGCCTCGACCCCGAAGCGCGCAACCTGCGGCACACCCACGTGCTGCCCAGCGAAGACAGGGCCTCGTGGCGTGTCCAGCAGATGCTCGTCGATCCAGAGGGCCACAATGATTGGGTTGCCGAGTTCGAGATTGACCTGGGCGAATCGCGCAAAGCGGGTGAACCGGTCCTGCGCTTGCGCCGGGTTGAAGGGCTGTGACCGGGGCTGCGAACAGTGACGAAGGTTTGTGCGTTGGCATGAAGAACGCGCAGATTGCGCTTATTCATGACGCAGGGCCTCGACGGGGTCCATGTTGGCGGCGCGCAGAGCAGGGTAGAGGCCGAAGACCACACCCACAATAGCCGAGATGCTGAAGGCCAGAAAGGGCGACCAGACGGTCACGATGGTCTTCATGCCGGCGGCGTGGCTGACAATGAACGGGATGGCCAGGCCCAGGAAGACCCCGAGAATCCCGCCTGCCCCCGAGAGCAGCACCGTTTCCACCAGGAATTGCAAAATAATGTCCCGCCGCCGGGCGCCCAACGCGCGCCGGATGCCGATCTCCCGGGTGCGCTCGGTGACGCTGGCGAGCATGATGTTCATGATCCCAATGCCGCCCACCAGCAGCGAGATAGCGGCTATCGAGCCGAGCACGATGTTGAAAATCTCTTTCGTCCGCTCCGCCCGCCTGAGGAGTTCGAGGGGGACAATCACTTCATAATCGACCTTTTTATGGTTCCGTTGCAGGACCTCCTTAATGGCGTCGGCTGCACCGGTGACCTCTTCGAGCGAGGCCACCTTCACGGTCGCCTCGTGAAGTTGCACCCGTTCGGCTGCGAAACTGCCGCTGCGCCGGCGCAGGAGAATTTCGCCAAATCGCAGTTTCGCAGTTTCCAGCGGGATGAACATGCGATGGACGGCCGCTTTCGTGTTATCCTGGCTGCCGTCGGCATTGGCCTCCGGCCCGCGCGGCTCCATCACGCCAATCACTTGGTAATATTCCGAACCGACCCGAACGTGTTTGCCAAGCGGCGATTCGAGCGGAAAAAGGGCCGGGACCATTTCGGCGCCCAGCACGCAAACACTGGCCTTGCCGTCCATGTCGGTATCGGTGAAGAACCGGCCCATAGCGACCTGATGATTGCGCATCTGAGGGTACCAGGGGACGGTGCCGACGACCTCGCAATCGACGCGGCGGCTGATGTTCCAGACATACTCGCGGATGTTGCGAGCCGGCAGCACCACCGTCACCCCGGGAATGGTCAAGCGTATGCGTTTCACGTCGGGGTAGGTCAGGCCGTACTGGAGCACATAATTCTCGCTGCCCTTGTCCGAGACTTTCTGCTCTTCGGGCGGTTTGACGCTGCGGATGATAATGTTTTGGCTGCCGAGGTTTTTAATCTGTTCCTGGGCCTCGAAGCTGGCGCCCTCGCCGATGGCCAGCATTGCGATAACCGAACAAACGCCAAAAACAATGCCCAGAACGGTTAACAGCGAGCGCAGCCGATGCAGCCACAGGCTCCGGATGCCCAGGCGCATTGAGCGCCGGAAACGGGCCAGCCATGAACCGGAACGCGGAGGGGATGATTTAGGGGGGTGGTTGTCCATTGACATCCGATTCGATCTCGCCGTCGCAAAGGCGAATGGCCCTTCGCGCGTGGCGCGAAATCGAGGTATCGTGAGTGACCAGGATGAGGGTCTTTCCCTGGCTGTTCAGGTCGTCAAACAGGTGAAGGATTTCACCCCCGGAAGTGGAATCGAGGTTGCCGGTGGGTTCGTCAGCCAGCAAGACCAGCGGGTCGTTGACCAGCGCCCGGGCGATGGCGACGCGCTGTTGTTGTCCGCCAGAAAGTTCGAACGGTTTATGCTCCAATCGCGCATCCAAACCCACGCGCTCGGCCAGGCAACGGGCGGCCTCGCGGCTCTCTTTCTCGGGCCGGCCCTGATAATAGAGCGGCACTTCGATATTCTCGAGGACCGTCAGTTGCTGGATCAGGTTATAGGACTGAAATACGAAACCGAGCCGGGTGCCCCGAATCGCCGAGAGGGCATCATCGGACATAGCGGAAACGTCTTCACCACCCAGCAGGTAGCGTCCCGAGGTGGGGTGATCCAGGCAGCCCAAGAGGTTCAGCAGGGTCGATTTGCCGCACCCCGATGGCCCCATGATGCTGATGTAGTCGCCGGAGTGGACATCGAAGGAAATGCCGCGCAGGGCCTCGACGGTAACCGACCCCATCCGGTAGGTCTTGCGGACATTTTCGAATTGGACAATGGGGGGCATGGTTATGCGTGCGGTAAAGTACTGAGAGGACCGGGGGATGGACTATACACAGAGGGACCCCTCTCCCCCGGCCCTCTCCCTTCGGGTATCTGTTTAGCCGGCAGGAACTCCGAGTAACCGCACGGTGGAAAGCTCGTACGTCCTCTAATTGGAAATCTGCGATATGGCAGGCTGGAAGTTTGCGCGACGCTAAACAGGTTCCCCTTCGGAAGGACAGAGGGAGACAACGAGGAGGATGGCGATAGTTTAAAATGTGCTTTCATGCTTTTCTGGCCTGGACTGGCGGGCTGGCAGGGAGCGTTGCGGGGGAAACCGCCGGGCCGGAGGGTAGCTGCGGCTTGGGTTTCTCAGGTGGTTTGCCCGGCAGCGCCGGGGTTTGAGGCTGGAGCCCATCAGGCGCTTTAAGCAAGACGAGTTCCCCCTCTTTGAGGCCGCTCTTAATCTCGATGAATTCATCGTTGAAACCCCCAATTTGCACTTCACGCCTCTCGGGCTTGGCGCCATGGGGCAGAAAGCAGACCTGCCGGTCGCCATCCGGGGAGACGGCCTGGACCGGCACATAAACGCAGTTGGAAATCGTATCCACCAGGATTTCCACCTTGGCGCTCATACCCGGTTTGGCCCAATCCTGGGTTCCATCGACAGTTATCGTCGTGAGATAGACTTTGAGGTCGGGGTTGAGCCAACGATTTTGTGAATCCGGCAGAACGCCCACCTTGCTGACCTCTCCAGTCAAGGCCTTGTCCGGGAAAGCATCCACCGTAATGCGGACCTTTTGGCCCTTTTTGATCTTCTTGATGTAGCTTTCGTGGATTTTGACTTTGACGGACATGCGCGTCATATCGGGAATAGTAATGATAGCCTGACGCTCGCGGACGGTGGCGCCTTCGCGAATCTGTTCCTGGCCGCCGTAATAGAACATGTCGTCGCCGGCGCTGCCGTACACAACCAGGCCGGTTTTGGTGGCGTGGATGGTGCATTTATCAAGTTGCTCCTTGAAATCGTCCCGCTGGCGGAGTTGGACCTGGTGCTGGGCCTGTGCGGACTTCAATTTCGCCCTGGCCTGAGCCATTTTCGAGATGGCAACCCGCCGGGCCTTATCCAATTCGCGGACGCTCTGGGCGAACTTCGAGAGGGTATCCTCGGCGGATTTGAGGAAGTCGTATTTGAGGAACAAGTCCCTGGCGCTGCCGGCAGTTTGCACTTTGAGCCGGCTGTTTTCGTAGGCGATGTCGTCCCGTTCCAAATCAGTTTTGGTGACGAAGCCCTTTTCAAAAAGGCGCCGGGTCCCCTCCAATGTCGATTTGGCCTGGCCCAATTCCTTTTCGGCAACCTGGAGGTCATCCTCGAACTGGCGCACTTTCTGCTTGGCCTCGCCATCGCCCAGCTTATCCAGGCTGGCGTAAGGTGAGAAATCGACCATCATGGAGTTGGTGGAGTCCATTTCATTCGGGTCGTGGTTGGCAGAGGGGGCCTGGGCAACGCGCAGGGGTTGCGCCGTGTTTGTCATTATGGGAGTGGCCTTGGAAGCAACAGCCCCGTTCACGAGCCGAATCTCCGCCGTTTGAATGGCGGCCGGCTGGTTGGTGGGTGAGTGATTTGGGCCGGGTTCGGGAGCGGCCATTGAACCGGTGACGGGCTGGTCTGGAGCGGCCTCATCGGCGCGGGTTGTCTGCTCGACATCATTGGTGCTCGCAGCGGCTAATAATTTATCGAGTCCAACCTGCGCGATGATCTGGGCCGTAACGGAGTCGCCGAGGAACTTATCGAAATCCATGCGGGCGAAGCGCGCCTTGAGTTCGGCATCCTTGATGTCGCTTTCATTTTGGCTCACCTGGATTTCATAGCTTTGTTGGGCGTCAATGAGGCTGGCCAGAGCGGATTGGTATTGGATTTCCTGTTGAATGAGCTGCTTCTGGAGGTCCGAAGAGTCGAGTTCGACCAGGACCTTGTTGGTTTTGACATCGTCATCCGTGACGAGATAGCCCTCTTCGACGATCTTAAGGATTTTTGTGCCTTGATAGCCGACGCGCACCTCGCATTTGATCTCCTGCGATTCGAGGGCTTGGAGGCTGCCTCCCTCGAGAAGGGTGATTTCGAGCGGGCCGCGCCGAGCGGCAAACACAGGGCCATTGGCGCCCGATTTTGAGCCGGGCGGCCAGAAAACCAAGGCCGCCGCTGCCAGGGCCAGGCCCGCCGCCAGAAGCCACCAGCGTGGCCGGCGCCAAAACGATGTAACTAGGTTACTTGCTGTTTGCATCGTGCGTTTCCTCCCACTGGCCGTTGTCTTTGATATAGAGAATGCCCAGGTTGTCCCAAAACTGGAGTCTGGCAATGGTATGGGTGACGAGGGCCTGCGTGCGCTGGTTTTTGGAGTCGTTTAATGAGTTTTCCGCATCGACCTGGTCCAGGGCCTTGGCGCGTCCGAGTTCGGCGAGCAGATTTTGCTCCTCGACGCGGCGTTGGGCGATGGTGACACCGATCTCGCTGATTTCGTAGTTGCGTTTGGCCTGGTCCAGCGTGCGCCAGCTATCGCGGACCTGGAGTTTAATTTGGTCTTCCTGCTCATCGACGGCGCGCCTGGCGCGTTCGCGCGTAATCAGGGCCGTCCGGTAGTTGTTGCGCTGGGGCAGGCGGTCCAGACCCGGATCGACCAGCGCCCCGGCGCTCCAACTGTATCGTTGGGGATCGGGCATCTGCAAGCCGCCGGTGCGGTCGGGGTTGCTGCTCATATTGACGGTTGAGACAAAATCGACTCTGGGCTTGAGGGCGCTGATGGCGACATCGACTTTGCGTCCCGCATCGCCCAGCTCGTCCTTCACGTTCAGGTAATCCAGGCGGGCAACCAGTGCGATTCGGATGGACTCATCGACGCTGAGTTTGGGGTCCCTGATTTGCAGACGCTCGAGTTCCCGATCTTCGAGGACAAGGTTGGCATCGACGCTCAAGCCCAGTTGGAGTTTGAAATTGTCGAGGGCCTGCTGGTAATTGCGGATGGCATTAATCCACGAGCTTTCAGCGGTGAGTTCCTGCTGTTCGAGCCGGCCCAAATCGGATTGGGTAATGCGGCCCTCCTGGGCCAGGGCCCGGCTGCGCTCGGCATTTTTCCTCGAGCTTTTGAGGTTCAGAAAGTTGTTGCGGGCGGCGTCGCGGCTGCCCAGGACGCCATAATAGGCGGTGGCGATTTGGACGGCGAAATCCTTGCGGTACCGGGTAAAATCGCGCAGGTCGTAAAGGACCTGCCGTTCATCCTGGGTGAGGGCTTCCATCTCGGCTTTGAAGGCGGCGTTCTGCAACAGGGGACGGGTGAAGCTGGCATTGAGCTGGGACTGGGAGAGGGTTTGGGGACCGCCGGTGACAAACCGGATAAAGTCAGCCGTCAAAGAGGCGCTGAGTTCGCCCACGCCGCGGATGAGCCAGTCAGCCCCAAGCAATGTCCCATTGGCGGCGATGCGCTGCTGCTCGACCAGCGAGTCGCTCACCACTGGTTCGAGCAGACCCGTGGCCTGGTTGAGTTGGTAGGCGACTGCGCGTTCGGTTTCTCCGCCGTAATTGATGTTGCCCTCGGCGTTAAAAATGGGGGTGAAGCGGTGGCGGGAGAGCGTCAGGTTCAGCGCGGAGAGATAAAGCTGCTCCTTGCGCGATTGATAGCTGCGGCTGTAGTGAATTGCCAGGGCGAGGGCCGATTCGAGGCTCAGCGCCCGCGCCCCGCGCTCGCGTTCACCATAGGCGCCAAGGAAATCGGGGGCATTGGTGGAGATGGGCAACTGCTCGAGCAGAGGGGAATTGGTCTGCTCGATGGTAAAATGGGGGTCCATGTTGGGCACCGCCGGTGATTTATTCCTGACGATGCCATAGACCTGCTTGTCGGCCGATTTGCGAAAGTACTTTGTCGTGCAGCCCGCTGCTCCCAGCAGGATCAGCAGCCCTACCCCCGCCAGAAATGGCGCCGTTGATTTCATCTGATTAGCCCGCCGCAAAAAAGGAACCGGAAATCGCTACATCCGGTTTTATTTTACTTTACTCAGAAAGGTTGACCAGCACCAAAACGTGCCGCAGGGATTCGTGGCCGCCGGCGTTTCAGACCTACCCATGCCCTCGCCGGCGGCCACAACCCGCCCTGGGGCCCCGCAAATTGTGAACCGCGCTTGCACAGTTGCTTACCCCGGGCAGCCCCAATAGTTGCGCGGATCGGTCTGCGCCAAGCGACCTCGAGACTCGCAACTCCGTGAAAAGCTGCAAAGAACTGTTAGGCGGCCAAACATTGGACAAGACAGACGCCTGGTGCTCACGGGCTTGGGAGGGAGAATCAAAGGCAAAGGGCTCGTCCTGGACTGTGGCCAAGTTTTTTTTCACCGCGAATAGGCGCGAGTCAGCGCCCGGAGCGTGGAGCGCGTGGGAAGTCATGCTGCGCCGACGCCGCGGGTCGGTTGGGTCCCGCGGAGTGGGCCATTTGGCGCAGATTAAATTCCAACGTGAAGGCCCGGAGCGCGTCGGCGTTCCGGACATCCACTCCGGATTCGAGGGCCGCCATGACGAAGGACTTGGCAGGCCCCCAGTTGCTGCGATCGCCGACGGCGGCAAGGGCCTCGTCCTGCACTGTCTGCGCCGTTTGGGCCAGTCCAAGCCCCTCTGAAAGCAGGGCTGTCTCGCTCAGAAACGTAAAGAAGGCGCTCAGGACCGGCGAGGTCGCTTCAAAAAAGGCCGGTTCGGCCGATACCTTCCTGGGGAATATCTCTGTGAGGCACTCGGCCACCGCCGCTTCATCCCATTTGTCGGGCGTCAAACCCAGATAGTCGAACGCATGCTGCGCGAAGAACCCCGTGATGGCGCTGGCTTTGCGCCGCTGAGAATCGGTTAGGCCGGCGAATCGCGGGCTTTTGTGAAAGGCCTCGAACCATTTGTCCGCCAGAGCCAAAGCGGCTTCGCGGTTTTCAAAATTATTCACGCTCTCCTTATCGTTGAAATCGACGATCGGGAAAAGAGCGAGTTGTTAGAGGTTATGGAGAACTTATTAACAGAGTTATTCCCCGTGAGGCGCTCACGGGTTGGCAGGCGCGGAACTCCAGGGTCAGCCCAGGGTCGGCCGCATTTTCGCCGCGTTCCTCATGGCCCCTTTTCTGAGAGGGCAGTTGCCTTAGTCGCTCTGCTCTGCCATCTTGAGTTTGGTTTTAGTGTATGCCTGTAGCCGCCGCAACAAGCGAAGCCGCCATCCTCAGCCGCGTTGTCCGCCCCAACACGGGGACATGGTCACGAGAGGCGGCTGAGTCCCTTTTGGAGTTTGATTTCCCTCCTTCCGATGTGCGGCGCATGAATGCCCCTGCAAGCAAGGTCCGCCGAGGGGCATTATCCGTCGCGGAGGAGGCCTTCGGACGAGGACGGGTCGTGATTGCGACGAAGTTCGCCTAGGTCAGTTTGGCGAGGGTCTCTTTGACTTTGTCGAAGTGCGGCAGGTCTTTAGGAGTGGGGGTTTGTTCGCTGTATTGGACGACGCCGTTTTTATCGATGACAAAGGCGGCGCGAGCGGCGGTGTCGCCAATTCCGGCCAGCATTGGAAAGACGACGTCGTACTTTTTGATGACGTCCTTATTGAGATCGCTGGCGAGGGGGAACTTGATATGCTCCTTTTGCGCCCAGGCCTCTTGAGCGAAAGGGGAATCGACACTCACGCCAATGACGTCGGCGTTGAGTCCGGAGTAGGCGTTGAGTCCGGCACTGATGTCGCACATTTCGGAAGTGCAGACGCTGGTGAAGGCTGCCGGGAAGAAGAGCAGAACGGTATTTTTCTTTCCGAAATTATTGCTGAGCTTCAGGTCAACGAGGCCGGAGGCTTGTTTGGATTTGAGGGTAAAATCAGGGGCTTTGGAGCCGACGGAGATAGCCATAATGCGTGTTGATTAATAGTTAAACGGTTAAGACATTCCAGTGCGGATATAGTCGCACATCAGGGTGGGGTGTCAATGCAATGACAGGGGCGGCGCTATTGTTTGGCGGGCGAGCTGGCGGGATGGGCGCTGAGTTGGCGGCTGCCGTCCCACACATAGAGCAGACCGGAAATGCCAGTGCACAGGGCCGTGCTGAGCGTCCAGCCAAAGAGCCAGCGTTTGTCCCACTTGAGCAGAATCCAAAGGATAACGATCATCTGCAAAAGGGTGGCGAGCTTGCCTAGCATGCGGGGTCTGACGTTGACCTTGCCGACGGTCCACTGAATGACGATCAGGCCGGCCAGCAAGAGGATGTCCCGGCCAATTATGGTGCCGGCAAGCCACAAGGGGAGCACATCGAGGTACGGCCGGTGATCGAAGCTCAGGACAATAATGCCTGAGACCAGCAAGAGCTTGTCGGCAAGGGGGTCCAGGATGGCCCCCAGTTCGCTGCGCTGATTGTAGCGGCGGGCAATGTATCCATCGACCCCGTCGCAAATGGAGGCAACGGCAAAGGTGAGCAGGGCCAGAAGCCGGTTGACCTCATTATGACCATTGCCATAGTAGAGCACCTCGACCACAAAAAAGGGGATTAAAAGAATCCGCAGGATGGTGACTTTATTGGCAGTGGTCATGGCTTGATCTGCGCCCCAATGTTGTGCGGGGGCGCTTTTTTCGTCAACCGCCAAGCTCGTTCAGGTGGCATGGCCCTATGACGTTGGGGTTCTCCCTTTTTTGGCTCAAATGGCATTTGACTAATTCATGAGTTGAGGCATTCTTATTAACAGAAAAACCATGCATGACAGGATCCCGTCAGTTACTTTGGCTTTTGGGGAGAAACTTCCGCAAAAGCGGAACTCTGGGAGTTGTGATGCTTCTGAGCTGGCAAAGTGGTTTGGCTTTTGAGAGGCCGCCGGCAGGGCAAGTCACAGGTTGGGGCAGTACTTTCATATCGAGAGTTGAGCGTGGAACGGGGATTACTAACATTGCATCGGGGTGGACGCACAGCCTGGCAATCACAAGCCGGGGAACAGTTGCGTGCTGGGGCGACAATTTCAACGACTACGGGTACGCCATCCTGCCAGAGGGTTTAAGCAACGTGGTCGCTGTGGGCGGGGGACAATACCACAGCGTAGCGTTGAGGAGTGATGGAACAGTGGTTGTTTGGGGAGCAAATAACGACGGGCAACTGATGGTGCCCAACGGGCTGAGCAACGTGGTAGCGATCTCGGTGGGAGCGTTTGATTGCCTTGCGCTGAAAGCCGATGGCACAGTCGCCGCCTGGGGGTACTCTCCCGACAGCACCCCGCCAAGCGGGTTGAGTAACGTGGTGGCGGTTGCCGCCGGAGGTTTTCATAGTCTAGCGCTCCTGGGCGATGGGACAGTAACAGGATGGGGAGTCAGTACTTACGGCGAGGCGACTTTGCCGAATGGGGTAAGCCATGTGGTTGCTATTGCGGCGGGGCTTAATCACAGTATAGCTCTGAAAGCTGATGGAACTGTCGTGACGTGGGGGGATAATAGCCGTGGCCAAACCAATACGCCGCCTGGTTTGAGCAACGTCGTGGCTATCGCTGCGGGGCCTTATCATAGTCTCGCACTTAAACAAGATGGAACGGTGGTGTCGTGGGGACTTAATAGCGCTGGACAAACAAACGTGCCCAGTTGCCGTTTGGGGCGATAAGGTTGCGTCAATAAATAACATTTACAAGTCCGTAGGAACCTGCTACCTATGGCGGCGGCATGGTTCCTATCCGTGACATTCGAGACAAGTTGATGCGAATCTGGCCCCACCTCAACGAGAGATCCCAACCAGAGGCGA